>NZ_JBGMOE010000205.1:0-212595 GCF_041424195.1 Tardiphaga sp.
ATCCCGCCCCGCAATCGTGACGATCGCGATCGCCCCTCTCGGTGGGGCAGGACGACGGGGAAAATAATCAAGATGGGGATATTGTCAATATAAATATAGGAAAAAATGTTTGATGCTTTCCAGCCCCAGGCAATGACAAGAGAGATCGGTCCCCTCACCCCCGCGGCTTCGGCGTGAACGGTCCCTTTGGCGCATTGCCGATCAGCGACACAGTGATCAGCGCGGCGATCCCGAACCAGAAGGTCAGCCAGAAGCCGTCGATATAGGCCAGCGTATTGGCTTCGCGCTGCACCAGCGTTGCGAGCGTGCCGACGCCGCGGGCCTGGGCGAGGCCCTCTCCGTGGCTGGCGAAACGGCCGGTGAGCTTGGCAAGAATGCCGACGACATCTGCTTCGCCGCTGGCCACATGCTGGCCGAGCAGGTTCGAATGGATCTGTTCGCGCACGCGCAGCCATGTGCCCATCAGCGCGATGCCGATCTCCGCGCCGCCCAGCCGGAAGACCTGGATATAGGCCGCAAAGGCGGTGGCGCGCGACGGATCGGAATTCGACAGCGCGATGATCACGATAGGCAGCAGCGTGAAGCTCTGCCCGAGCGATTGCAACATCACCATCGGGATGAAGTCGCCAAGCGCCCATTCATGGGTGAGCTGCGTGCCGAGAAGACCCGCAGCAGTAAAGGCGGCAAGGCCGATGATGAGTGTCAGTTTCACGTCGTAATAGCGAATGAGCCGGATCGACAGCGGCACCAGCACGATCATCGGCACGACGGCATAGAGCAGAAACAACATGCCGGACTGTTCCGGCCGCAACAGCGCGATGTTGGTGAGGAAATTCGGCGCCAGCGACGAATTCGACAGGCTCGTCATGGTGTAGAGAATGATCGTCAGCAGCGCGAGGCCGATATTGCGCGACAGCAGCACTTCGGCATGCGCCCATGGCCGCTTGACCAGCGCCTCATTGATGAAGAACCCGATCGTCAGGACCGTGCCGCCGCCGAGCAGCGCCACCACGGTGCCGGAGCCGAGCCAATCCAACCGGTTGCCCTGATCGAGCCCGGCATAGATCATCGCCATGCCGGTGCCGAGCAGCAGCATGCCGCCCCAATCGGCTTCACACAGCACGAAGCGATTGATCGGCTCGCGCGGCGTGCCGAGCCAGACGAACAGCGCCAGCAGCGGCGCGATGATAACGTCCTGCCAGAACATCCATTGCCAGCCCAGGTGATCGACATAGAAGCCGACTATCGCAGTGCCGGAATTGAGCGAGAAGCCAACGCGGATGGCGTAGATTGCGATGGCCGGCAGCCACCATTGCATCGGCAGATTGCGAAAGATGATCAGCAGCGTTGCAGGCACGAAGGTGCCGAGCAGCATGCCATGTGCAATGTTGAGGACCAGAAGCAGATTGTAGTCGCGCACCAGAGGGATCATCAGCGAGATCGCCGCATAGACCAGAGCGGGGATGCCGAGTACGCGGCGCAGCCCGAACACCGTGGCCATCCAGGCCACCGCCGGGGCGATGAAGATCTGCGACGCCGTACCAGCGGTGGACAGCCACGCGCCTTCGTCGAAACTCAGCGAGAGTGCGCCGCGCAGATCAGCGAGGCCGATGGAAAAGATCCGCGTATCGAAATTGGCGAGGAAGGCGCCGAGCAGCACCGCGCCGACCGCAAAGATCGGATGATGCGAGACGCCCCCGGTCGAGACCGGGCCGCTTTCGATGATCTTGCTTTCACTTTCCGCCATTGTCGGCCGCCGGCGCGTCGGTGTGGATACTCGCGGTTACCGACATGCCCGGCAGCAACCGGTCGAGCAGCGGCTGTCCCTTGTCGAACGTGATGCGGACCGGCACGCGCTGCACGACCTTGGTGAAATTGCCGGTGGCATTATCCGGCGGCAGCAATGCGAATTGCGATCCCGACGCCGGCGAAATGCGCTCGACGCGGCCACGCAGCGTCTCCGCCGAGAACGTATCGACCACGATGTCGACGGGCTGGCCGGGCTTCACGCGCGTGAGCTGCGTCTCCTTGAAATTCGCGATCACATAAACGTCGGGCAGCGGCACGATGCTGATCAGGCTGGAGCCAATATTGACATAGTCGCCCGGCTGCACCTGCCGTTCGCTGACCACGCCATCGAAGGGCGCCACGATCTTCGTATAACCGAGACGCAGCTTCGCCGCCTGCAGCGTCGCCTTGGCGCCGAGCAGATCGGCAGCGCGCTGCTTGCGCGTGCCGGCAAGGACTTCGAGCTGATGCTTCTGCGCAGCGATGACGGCCCCGCTCGCCTTCACATCGGCCTGCGCCTTGGCATAGGCGGCGGTGGCCTGTTCAAAGCGCTGCCGCGTGCCGGCTTCGGTCTGGGTCAGCGAGGTCTGACGTTCCTGCTCCTGCTGCGCCTGGACTTCGAGCGCCTGTGCCGACACGCGCTGCGCCTCGGCCTGCGCGATGGTGGCATATTGCAGCTCGACCTGGTTGGCGAGATTGTCGAGCGCGGCCTGCGCGCCAGCCACGCCGGCCTCGGCCTGCGCCACCTGCGCCTCGTAATCCGCGGGGTCGATCTGGATCAGGAGATCGCCTGCTTTGACGTGCTGGAAGTCGCTGACGGCGACAGCCTTCACCGCCCCCGCCACCCGGCTCGACAGCCGCGTCGTCTGCGCGCGGATATAGGCATCGTTGGTGGTCTGCACCGCGCGGTTGCCCATCCAGATGTCCCAGCGCGCTGTCGCCAGAACGACGAACAAGAGCGCGGCGACAACCGCAAACAACGGGATGGCCAGACGACGCCATGTCTTTTGTGCGGGGGTGAGCTCTGCGGGTGTCGGGCCGACAGGCGGCGCCGGTGCCGGCTGTGGCGTCGGGGGGGCATCAACCTGGGACATGTCTTCCTCACAGCAACCTGAGTGGCATTATGTCTCATGTCGCCGCATGCGATTCAATCGCCCGCGGGTCGCCGGTCAGACCAACACCCCAGAATTCGGGCCGCGCGCGAGGATGTCAGATTATCTTCTTGCGGCGTGCCGGTTTGGTGCCATCATCCGCCGGTACCGACGTGTCCAGACCGCGCGGCTGCAGATAGCGCTGCAGGGCGATGGCACGTTCGCTGGATTCGACGAGGCGCTCGACACTGCCGAGCAATTGATGAAATTCGTCTGCGCTGAGGCAATCGAACTGCACGTCATTGACCTGGCGCTGGGTCGGATTGAGGCTCGCCAGCAGCGCCTCGCCGGCCTGTGTCACCGTGAGACGCAGGCGCCTGCGATCCGCGGGATCCACGAGCTTGTCGAGCAGGCCCATCTGCTGCAGCTTGTTCGAGACGGTGGTGACGAAAGCGCCGCTGAGATGCAGATGCGCGGCGAGCTCGCGCACGCTGACGTCGCCTTCAGCAGCCAGATATTTGACCGAGATCAGCACGGTGTATTCGATCCCGGCCAGGCCGATCGCGGCGGCATGCCCCTCGCGCACGGTCTCGTGTCGCGCGAGGAACGCCAGCAATGTGTGCACGAGTTGCCGGAATGCATGATCGGAACCATCGACCAGCAGCGCCTTGCGCGACGTGGTCAGCGCCGGCGCCGGAAGGTTTGCCTTGACCGCGCTCTTGCCGGCCACCTTTGCGATCGGTTTGGCCTCCGGCTTGGCAACAGCCTTGCCGGATCTACGCAATGCCGGCGTCTTGGAGAGCGGCGCAACCTTGGAACGAGACATACCGCTTCCTAGTGAACGATCCGCTACAGAATTGGCTGGCGCCCCCTGCTTCGTCAAGCGATTCCGCATACCTTCTAAACGAAGCTATTGATCAAATGCATTTACTGCGTCAGGATCGGCGCCAAATCTGACGGGAGAACATCATGAAACTCGATATCAGGCGCCTGCTCTCTTTCACCGACCACAAGGAGGTCGAGGCCGGCCACCGGCATGACCAGCCCTTGCGGCGCGTCGCCGCCGTGGCCATCGTCGCCAATCCCTATGCCGGACGCTATGTCGAGGATCTGTCCAACGCGATCGCCGCCAGCGTCGAGGTCGGCGCCGTGCTGGCGAAGCTCGCCGTTGAGGCGATGGGATCGTACAAGGTCGAGAGCTACGGCAAGGGCGGCGTCGTCGGCCTCGGCGGCGAGCTTGAACATGCCAATGCGATGCTGACCACGACTTTCGCCACGCCGCTGCGCGAGGCCGTGGGCGGCGCCGAAGCCTGGATCCCCTCCTTCACCAAGCTCGCCGCTCCCGGCTGCCTGATCGACGTTCCCCTGGCGCACAAGGACGCACTCTATGTCCGCTCGCATTACGACGGCGTCTCGGTGACGCTGCCACCGGATGCGCCAGCGGCTGACGAAGTTGCACTGATCGTCTGCCTCGCCAATCGCGGGCGGCTCAATGCGCGGGTCGGCGGGTTGAATGCCAGGGATATCGGCGGCAAGGACGGCTTGCGCTAGGCTGCAGCTTTGTGCGGCCTTGAACGGCCTTGGGATTGCGGAGACGGATATGAAAACGGCCATCGTCAATATCGGCACCATCGTCACCGGTGATCTCAAGGCTCCGTTCGCCAGTGGCGACGGCATCCTGACGCAGGACGGACGCATCAGCGCGATCGGTACGCTGTCATCGGAGCAGGTCTCCGCCGCCGATGTGGTGATCGACGCCGCCGGGACGACGGCGATTCCCGGACTGATCGACAGCCATGTCCACATCACCTTCGGCGATTACACGCCAAGGCAGCGCGTGGTCGGCTATCTCGAAAGCTACGTGCATGGCGGTACGACCACATCGATCACGGCCTCCGAAGTGCACGTGCCCGGACGCCCCAAGGATCCCGCCGGCGTGAAAGCGCTGGCGCTGGCCGCGCGCGCCTGTTTCCTCGACTATCGTCCCGGCGGCATGCGCGTGCATGCCGGCTCGATCATCCTCGAGCCCGGCCTGACCGAAGCCGATCTGGAAGAACTGGTCAAAGCGGGTCTGTGGCTCGCCAAGGCCGGCTTCGGCGCGTTCGACACGCCATACGACTATGCGCCGCTGATGCAGGCGGCACGTCGACTCGGCATGGTCACCACCATGCATACCGGCGGGTCATCGATCCCCGGCTCGTCCGGCATCTGGGCCGAACATGTGCTGAAATCGAATCCGAGCGTCTCGTTCCACGTCAATGGCGGACCGGTGGCGATGCCCGAAGCCGGCTTCGCGCGGCTCGTGAACGAAAGCGACATCGCGCTGCAGCTCTGCACCGCGGGCAATCTGCGCACCGCATTGCTGACGGCGAAACTGCTCGACGAAGCCAAACAACCGGAGCGCCTGCTGATCGCGACCGATACGCCGACCGGCAGCGGGATCATGCCGCTCGGCATGTTCTACACCATCAGCCATCTCGCGAGTCTCGGCGGCATGCCGCCGGAACAGGCGATCGCCGCGGCGACGGGGAACAATGCGATGGTCTATCGGCTCAACAGCGGGTTTCTGAAGACGGGCAAGGATGCCGACGTGGTACTGATCGACGCCTGCGCCGGCGGCTCGCAGAACGATGCGCTGTCGGCGCTTCGCAATGGCGACGTCCCGGCGGTGAGCGCGGTGATCACCGATGGCGTGCCGCGCTTTGTCGGCCGCAGCCGCAATACGCCGGCGGGAATGCGGAATGTGCGCGTGGCGGAAACGAAGCTGCCGCGGGATTTCTCAGGCGCCGCGGCGCATTGAGCGGGATTACACCGAAGCAGCGGGACGCGAGACGGAAACTTCAATTCAACGGTGAAGCCCGCGCACTCCGCAGCAAGCGAACCTTGAAAGCATTGGCGTAGGATAGCGTGGCGCGCCGCCCCTCACCCGCCGCGAAGGCGCGGCGACCTCTCCCCGCGCAAGATGCGGGGAGAGGTTAGGCAAGCGACTGCGCTTTAGTTGCTGCCCTTGAATTCCGGCAGATCGTATTTCGCCGTCATCGTCTCGGCCATACCCGCCGCCCGCTCCCAGTCATAGGTGCGGTAGCTGTGGCCGCGGGTGACGAACTGGGCGCCGGCATAGAACATCTCATATTGCAGATGGCGCGAGGCGAATTCGGAGCCGACGGCGTCCCAGGTCAGCTTCAGCAGCTTGACGCGGTCCTGGCCGGACATCGCCGGCGAGATCTGGGTCAGCCCGATAATAGCAGCGATTTCCGGATTGCTGAAATCATCCACCGAGGACGGCAGCATCAACAGCGCGCCACCGGCGAGTTCGCGGATCGTGCTGATGATCTGCGGATACATCTCCTGCGACTGCACCTGCGCCGCATAGAGCAGATGCTTGTTGGGCAGGAAATACTCGCCGCGCATCGCGCCGCCGGCTTCCATGCCGAGCACCATGCCCTCGATCAATGCTGCCTGCGAGGCGAGCTTGCCGAGCACATCCCCCACCGGCGGGAAGTTGATGGTGCCGATGGTCCTGGCGATGCCGCGGGCGAGCCCGACCAGGAAGCGCAGCTTCACCGACAGGCGGATCTGCGCCTGATAGTTCTGATACACATGGGCCGGCGTGTCATGGAGCTGGGCGCGGCACATATCGGTGTTGCGCAGCAGGAACACGCGCTCCCACGGCACCTTGACGTCGTCGAAGAACACCAGCGCATCGTTCTCGTCATAGCGATAGGCCAGCGGATTGTCGTATTCGTTCGGCGCATGGGCCTCGAAGCTCTTGCGCGACAGCATCTTGAGACCCTTGGTCCCCATCGGCAGCGCGCATGAGAAGGCGAGATGCTCCTCGCCCGGCCGCAGCGGCTGGCCGGAGCCGACGAAGATCTCGTTGGCCATGATGGCGGACGTGGCGAACAGTTTTGCGCCGCGGATGGTGATGCCCGAGGAATCCTCGTCGACGATGCGCGCCACCATGTCCTGCGCATTCTTGCCCTGATCGCCGAACGCCTTGGAGCGATCGCCCTGCACGTTGTTGATCACATAGGTCAGGAACAGGTCGCTCTTGCGGGCATAATCGTACCAGTCGCGGAACGCCTGCGCGCGTTTCGGATCGTAATTGTCGAACACCTCGATGCCCATCATCATGCCGGACATGGATGAGGCCACGTGATCGGGCGAGCGGCCGAGGAAACCGCCGGACAGTTCGGCCCATTCCACCAGCGCCTTGCGGCGCTCGACCAGTTCCGCGTAGCTCTTCGGCAATTGCCAGGCGCGATTGACCCGGCGGCCGCCGCCGATGTCGAAGGTCATCCGCTCGCTATTGGCGGGGTCGGCCTGATAGTCGTACAGCGCGCCGGCCGAGGCGACCGCATGGCGATAGGCGGGATGGGTCGAGACGTCATCGACCTTCTTGCCGTCGAGATAGACCGCGCGGCCGTCGCGCACGGCGGCGACATGGTCGGCGCCGTTCTTGACGCCGGCAACTGCCGTCCCGGATCCAAATGCCTTGTTCATCACTCTTCTCCGTCACCTGCTGCCGGCCCCGCGCCGGTCACCTTCATTAATAGCTATCATCCGAAGCTATTTTGAATCTGTTGTCAAGCGGACCTGTGGCATTCGCACCTTGCATCGTTCGTCGTGATTGCAATTACCGCGCGAAGCCGCCAAGCTCGGGCAAGTCCGATGCATGGAATCATCACGTGGCCAAATCCGCAGCGCGCTCCACACCGACCGGCAAGTCAGTCACCAGCAAGTCAGTTGCCAAGGAGATCGGCAAGAAGCCTGCCACGGGCCGGCCTGCGCCCCGCGCTGCACTCACGGTGTCCCGCCCGGAGCTGCTTGTGGATGGCTCGGACGCCCAATTCCGCCGCCTCGTGCACAGCCTGTTCGGGTTTCTGGTCCGCCATCAGACCTTGCGCGAAGGCCACGCCGCCGTCATCGGCCTCGCCGGCATCGAATACACGACCCTGATCTCGATCCGGCATCTGTCGGCGCAAGGCGACGTCCATGTGCGCGCCGTGGCCGATCACCTGCATCTCAGCGGCGCCTTTGTCACCACCGTCACCAACAAGCTCGAGACCAAGGGGTTGATCACCAAGACCTCGCATACCGGCGATCGCCGCCGCATCAGCCTGGTGGTGACGCCCCATGGCGCCGAATTGCTGGAGCGGCTCGCGCCGACTCAGGCGCAGGTGAACGACGTCCAGTTCGGTTGCCTCGGCGCCCGGGAATTCCACCAGTTGCTGGACATGGTGCAGCGGCTCGTCGATTCCAGCGACCGCGCCATTGCGCTGCAGCGTTATCTGGCTGACACCAATGTGAAGCAGCTCTCCCCCGAAGCGCAATCGATCGCCGTTGCCAAGCGCGGCAAGTCGCGCAAGGGTTGAATCAGGCCTGCAATAGACAGCTTGTCATGGTGTAGGGTGGGTAAAGCGTCTTCGCGAAACCCACCAATCACCCGCATTGGAATCGATGGGTTTCGCTGCTCTACGCATCCTACGGGCTCACCCCACTGCTGCGACAAAACGGCACCCGTGCGTGCGGCCGCTGCCCGCCCAGGAGCGGCACGGGAATCGGCCGCAACGCTCCCGCAACATCCAAACACCCGTGAAACAGGCAATTGCGCGCATTCCCGCCAGCCACAGGTTGCTGCATTTCCGGGCTGGGCTGGCGCATAAATTAGCTTCTTAAGAGAACTATTTTATAAAGATACTCACAATGGCGATTGTCAAAGCCTGAAATTTATTGGACGATCCGCCCAACGCTGTCATTCGGCCGTCACGGCCGGCAATGGCACATGGCGTGCAGGGAAATCTTTATCTGGATTATGCTGCGGATCACCGCGGCAAAAGCATCAGCAAAGAGGACGATCGTCGATGTCACGGATCAAATCGAATTTGCCGCGCGTATTGGGCACAGTTGCTGCCGTTACGCTGTCGGCCATGGTTGGCGGCCAGGCTGTCGCGCAGGAGATCGCCATCGGCGCCGTGGTGCCGTCGAGCGGCCCGTTTGCCGAATGGGGCCGCAGCAACACCGTGACGCTGAAGATGCTGGAACAGCAGACCAACGATGCCGGCGGCATCAATGGCGCGAAGCTGAAGATCACGATCCTCGACGACGCCGCCAAGCCGGCGCAGGCCGCAAGCTCGCTGCGCAAGCTGGCCGGCGACGAAAAGGTTCTCGCCGTGGCCGGCCCGCTGACCTCGAGCGCCGCCGAAGTGACCTTCCCGGTCGCCAATGAGATGAAGGTGGTCTCCACCTCGCAGGCCTCCTCGAAGCCGGGCGTGGCGAAGCTCAACCGTCCGTGGGCTTTCCGTAACACCATCGACGAAGGCGTTCTCGCCAAGACCACCGTGCCTTTCTACAAGAAGGCCTTCAACATCAAGACCGTCGCCGTGATCTTCGACGCCAAGGACGCCACGGCTTCCACCGTCGGCAAGGCGATCATGCCGGCCGTGCTGAAGGCCAATGACATCACCATCGCCAACGAGAACGATCTGCTGTCGTTCAACACCGGCGACCTCGACGTGTCCGCACAGGTCACCAAGCTGAAGGCCCTGAACCCCGACGGCGTCGTTGTCAGCGCCGATTACAGCCAGGCCATCACCGTGCTGCGCGAAATGAAGCGCCAGGGTCTGATCAAGCCGGTCGTCGGCGCCACCCAGTTGATCTCGTCGGCGATTCTCAAGGCTGCGCCGGAAATCCCGGTGATCGCGCCCGCAACCTTCTACGCCACCATGAAGGGCCCGGCCCCCGAGAAATTCACGGCAACCCTGACGCCGCTGCTGCGCAAGGAATCGGGCCTGCCGAAGGACATCGAGCCCAGCATGTATGACGCCAACATCTACGAGATCGTCTCGATGTATATCGACGCGATCAAGAAGGCCGGCGTCACCGGCAAGCCGGCCGATCTCGAAGCCGACCGCACCAAGATCCGCGATCACCTTGCCAAGCTCGAAGGCTTCGCCGGTCTCGGCGGCCCGATCGGCTTCAATGACGACGGCGACGCGATCAAGGCGTTCTACGTGCTGCAGGGTCAGAACGGCACCTGGGACACCAAGGTCAAGGGCTGCAGCTCGGCGCCGAACCATCCGGCCTGCTGATCTTTCATACCATTCACGCCGCTGCGGCCGGGAAGTCTTCCCGGCCGCAGTCATGATGACGACCACCTGATTTAACGATTGCGATCCCCATGCTGATACAGCAACTCGTCAACGGACTGACGCTCGGAGCGGTTTATACGCTTCTGGCGCTGTCGTTCTCGCTCGTGATGGGCATTCTCGGCATTCTCAATCTTGCGATTGCCGAACTGTTCATGATCGGCGGCTATCTCGGTTTCACACTGATCCAGGCAGGCTTTCCGCTGCCCGTCGCCGTGCTCGGCGGCATGACCGGCGCGGCCATGATCGCCATCGTGATCGAGAAGATCGGGTACCAGCCGCTGCGCGATGCGCCGCTGGTCACGCCGATGCTGTCGACACTGGGTTTCTCGATCATCCTGCAGAACGTCGCCACCAACATCTGGGGCTCGGATCCTGCCCAGCTCCCCGACGAGTATTTCGGCAAGCAGTATACGCTCGGCCCGGTCAATATCGGCGAGATGCAGCTCATCGTCCTCATCGCCACTGTCGTGCTGGTGGCACTCGTCGCCTTCATCGTGCAGAAGACCCCGATGGGCCGCGCGCTGCGCGCCGTCGCCGAGAACCGCGAAGTCGCACGCATCCTGGGCGTATCCGCCGACCGCCTGACCATGCTGGCCTTCATCCTGTCGGGCTCGCTCGCCGGCGTCGCCGGCGTATTGATCGCCCTGCACTATGGCACCATCACGCCCTATCTCGGCGTCGAGATCGGTCTCAAGGCCATCGCCGTGATGGTGATCGGAGGCACGCGCCAGATCTGGGGCGCGCTCGTTGCAGGTCCGCTGATCGGCATCGCCGAAGTGCTGACTGTGGCTTACGGCGGTTCGCAGGTCCGCGACTTCGTCGTCTACGGCTTCATGATTTTGATTTTGTTGCTGCGTCCGCAGGGCCTGCTCGGCGGCGCGCGATCCGATCAGGGGCAGCGCGTCTGATGTCGACCTATTATGCAAGCCTGCTCGCCGAGTCCGGCATCCTCCTGCTCGGCGCACTCAGCGTCTATATCATCCTCGCCACCGGCCAGCTCTCGCTCGGCAATGGCGCCTTCATGGGAATCGGCGCGTATCTGTCGTCATATCTCACCGTCGCGCTGAACGTGCCGCTGACGCTCGCCCTGGTGATCTCGGCGATCGCAGCCGGCATCATCGGCGCCATCGTCGCCTTCCCGGCGCTGCGCCTGAAAGGCATCTATCTCGCCATGGCCACCGTCGGCTTCGGCGAAATGGTGCGCAGTTTCTTCCTCAATTTCGACGCCATGGGCGGATCCGGCGGCTATCGCGGCATGCAGCACATTTCGGTCGGCTATGTCTGGCTGTGGGCCGGCGGCGTCCTGATCGCCGTGATGCTGCTGGAACGCTCGCGCGTCTGGCTGGAAATGCAGGCGGTGCATGACGACGAAACAGCCGCAGGCCTGATCGGCCTCAATACCACCGTGACCAAGATCGTCGCCTTCGGCGTCGGCGCAGCCGTGGCCGCCATCTCCGGCGGATTGTTCGCCCATCACAATGTCTATATCGAGCCGGCCAATTTCGGCTTCGATCGCTCGATCGAGTTCGTGCTGGCCGTGATCCTCGGCGGCTCCACTGTCGGACCGGGCTCGCTGGTCGGTTCGCTTCTACTGGTGTTCCTGCCTGAATTCCTGCGCCCGATCGCCGACTGGCGCCTCGCCGCCTTCGGCACGCTGCTGATCGTCGTGCTGCTGGTCCGGCGTCAGGGCATTCTTGATCGTTCGCTGATCCGAACACTCACCTTCCGGAGGGCCGCAGCATGAGCAACGCGCTGCTTCAACTCACCGGCGTGACGAAGACGTTCGGCGGCATCCATGCGCTGTCCGGCATGGTCTGCGAGGTGCCGGAAGGCAAGATCGTCGGCGTGATCGGCCCCAACGGCGCCGGCAAGACGACCTTGTTCAACACCATCACCGGCGCCTATCGCGCCGATGCCGGCGAAGTCAAACTCAAGGGCGTCGACGTCACGCAGTGGCCGTCCTATCGCATCGTGCGCGAGGGCATCGCCCGCACCTTCCAGAACATCCGGCTGTTCGGCAGCATGACGGTGTGGGAGCATCTGCTGGTGGCGCAGCCGCACAGCGAAAGCGCGTGGCGGCGTCTGCTGCCGATCTCCTGGGCCAATCCGGCGGCGCAGGAACGCGCCGAAGAGGTGATGACCTTCTTCGGTCTCACCGAACTGCGCGACCGCCCGGCGAAATCCCTGCCTTACGGCATCCAGCGCAAGGTGGAGATGGCGCGCGCCGTCACCGCCAGGCCTAAGCTGCTGCTGCTCGACGAGCCCGTTGCCGGCATGAACCATGACGAGGCCGAGGAAATCCGCGAGCTGATGATCCGCTTGCGCGACACCGGCCTCACCATTCTCCTGATCGAACACGACATGAATTTCGTGATGCGGCTCTGCGACTATCTCTATGTCCTCGATTTCGGCGTGCTGATCGCCGAAGGCAAGCCGGAGGACGTGCGCACCAATCCCGTCGTCCTCGACGCCTATCTCGGAAAGGACAACTGATGCTCACGATCCGGGGCTTGCAGGTCCGCTACGGCGCCATCACCGCCGTGCGCGGCGTCGATCTCGACATCAAGCAGGGCGAGATCGTCGCGCTGCTGGGCGCCAATGGCGCCGGCAAGAGCACCATCGCGCGCTCCATCGCGGGGCTGCTGCCGTTCCAGGGCGACATCACCTATCAGGGTGAGAAGCTCGCGCCGAATGCCGCCGAGAAGAACCTCCGCCGCGGCATCGCGCTGGTGCCGGAAGGCCGCGGAATTCTCGCCCGCATGACGGTCCATGAAAACCTGCTGATGGGCATCTACACCCGCAGCGACAAGTCTGCGGCGATGGCCGATGTGGAAAAGATGCTGGAGCGCTTCCCGATCCTCGGCAAGCGCCGCGACGGTCTCGCCAGTCTTCTCTCCGGCGGCGAACAGCAGATGCTGGCCATCGGCCGTGCTTTGCTGTCGAAGCCGAAGCTGCTGCTGCTCGACGAGCCGTCGCTCGGCCTCGCGCCGCTGATGACCGACACGCTGTTCAAGATGATCGCCCAGTTCCGCGATGAAGGCCTCACGGTGCTGCTGGTGGAGCAGAAGGCGCGGCAGACGCTGAAGATCGTCGACCGGGCCTATCTGCTGGAGACCGGACGCGTGGTGACGTCGGGCACGGCGCAGGCGCTGATCAACGATCCGACATTGTCGGAAGCGTTTCTGGGTGGGGCGCATTAGGTCCCTGCGCCACCCTCGTCATTCCGGGGCGTGGCCGGCCCTTGCCGGACACGAACCCGGAATCCTGAGATCGCTGAAACGCTGGAGAGCCAAACACTCCGGGATTCCGGGTTCGGCACGTCGCCTACGGCGCCGAGCCGCCCCGGAATGACCGTTCGGGGCGAGAGAACTACGCCCCATACCGCGCCAGCACCGCCCAGCTCTCGACGCCATTATTGTGCCCGACCACCTGATAGCTCGCATGCAGGTTCACCGTCGGATCGCAATGCGTGGTTAGCAGCAGCACGCGGCTGCCGAGCTTCGGCGCCTCCGCATCCGGCGGCACGGTGATCATGCCGTGCTCGTCGCCGCCGAAGCGATAGGCTGAACCTTCCGGCACGCCTAACATCAGCGACGGCACCGGCCCGTTGAAGGCCATCGCCTTGACGCCGGCATCGACGGTGAATTCGCCCGGACGATTGACCGATGTCACCGTGGCGAGAATGAACAGGCTCGGATCGTAAGGCAGCGCACCGCCCTCGTGCTCCAGCCTGCCGTAATCAGAATCCATGAACACGTAGGAACCGACCTGCAGCTCCGTAAAGGTGCCCGTGGCATCATAGGCGCAGGCGCCCGTGCCGCTGCCGGTGACGATCGCGGCCTTGATGCCGGCTTCCGTCAGCACATGCAGATGCTCGTCGAGCATGGCGCGCACGCGCGCGGCGCCTGCCCTGCGCTCCCCGGCATCGATCATGTGCTGCACATGACCGGCAAAACCCTGAATGCCGCCGAATGTCATGCCCGGCGTGGCCTCGATCAATTGCGCCAGAGCCAGCGTCGCGGCCGTATCCACCACGCCGGTGCGGCGCTGGCCGACATCGATATCGATCAAGACCTGCAGCGGACGGCTGTCCGTATCGAGCAAGTCATGCAGCACGTGGATCTGGTCGGCGTGATCGACGACGATGCTGATGTCTGTGTCATCGGCAATGGCGGCGAGGCGTGCGAGCTTCGGCCGATCGGCAACAGGCGTCGTCAGCAGCAAGCCGGGAATGCCGGCCTTCGCGAAGGCCTCCATCTCGGCCACCGTGGCGCAGGAGATTCCGACAGCGCCGGCTTCGATCTGCATCTGCGCGATGCGTGTCGACTTGTGCGTCTTGGCATGCGGGCGCAATGCGATGCCGTTCGATCTGGCAAATTCTGCCATCCCCTGGATGTTGCGTTGAAGCGCAGACGCATCCAGCACCAGAGCAGGCGTCTGGATATCTGCGACGGCCGGCAGATTGGGATCGAGCATGTGTGTCATCACAGCAGCTTCGCGCCAAAATTCTTCGCCGGGTCCATCTCGGCAGCAAGCCTGCCCGATGGCGTGGCCGCCTTGCCGCCTTCGCGCAGCATCAGACGGCCCTCGCCCGGCTTGCTGGTGAAGATGTCGCCATCGACAAGGACACGGCCACGCAGCAGCACCTTCTCGGGCCAGCCGGTGACGGTGCGGCCGGAGAACGGCGAGAAGCCGGCGAGATCGTGCATCATCTCATCTGATAGCGTCACCTTGCGCGCGGGATCCCAGATCGCGATGTCGGCATCGTTGCCGATGGCGATGGAGCCCTTCTTCGGCAAGTTGTAGATCTGTGCCGGCGCGGTCGATGTCAGCTCGACGAATTTGGACAGGCCGAGGCGACCTTTCGACACCATGGCATCGAACAGCAGCGGCAGGCGCACTTCGAGGCCAGGCAAACCGTTAGCGACCTGCTTGAATGTCGGGTTCGGGCCGGCGCGCAGCTTGCCGGTCTCGTCATAGCGATAGGGCGCGTGATCCGACGAGATCAGTTGCAGATCGCCGAGGGCCAGCGCGTGCCACAGCGCTTCCTGATCGTCAGTCGTGCGCGCCGGCGGGCTGCACATCCACTTCGCGCCTTCGGCGCCGGGCTTGTCCATGTCCCCGGCGGTGAGGAACAGATATTGCGGGCAGGTCTCGGCGAAAATCTTGACGCCGCGGCCGCGCGCCTCGCGGATCACGGCGGCGCCTTCGCGCGTCGAGACGTGGAAGATCATCACCGGCTGGTCGAGCAATTCGCTGAACGCGATCAGCCGCGTGAAGGCCTCGGACTCCGACACACGCGCATGGCTGACGGCGTGATATTTCGGCGCGGTGTAGCCCTTGTCGATCAGGCGCTTCACCATCCAGGCGATGACGCCGTGGTTCTCCGCGTGAACGCAGACCAGCGCTTTGGCCTCGCGCGCAGCGGCGAGGATATCCAGCAGCTTCTCGTCATCGACCTTGAGCCGGTCATAGGTCATGAAGATCTTGATCGAGGAATGGCCCTGCTTCACCAGCGCCGGAATATCCTCGGCGATCACCTTGTCGGTCACATCCGACACGATGATGTGGAACGCGTAGTCGATCATCGCGCCCTTCTTCGCCAGCGCCGTGTAATCGCTGACGACCTCCTGCACATCCATGCCGACATGCTGGGCCGCAAAGGAGATCACGCTGGTGGTGCCGCCAAAAGCCGCGGACCGCGTCGCGCTCTCGAAGGTGTCGGCATTCATGATGCCCGCGGCGGAGAGCTGCTCGATATGGGCATGGGCATCGACGCCGCCGGGCAGAATCAGCTTGCCTGTTGCATCGATCTCTTTTTTGCCGGCTGCGAGCCCGCTGCCCAGGGCCACGATGGTCTCACCGGCAATACCGACATCGGCGGCAAACACGTCGCTCGATGTGGCGACGGTGCCACCGCGGATCACGAGATCGTAGACGGGATCGGACAAGGGCAGAACTCCGGATATTCGAGCATTTTACAGGCTTTGACGGCCAACACTTTCCGGCAATACTGCTGTCCTGACAAGGAGCCTGACATGCAGCCCCGCAAGAAGATTTTGGTGGTCAATCCGAACAGCAATCCGCAGGTGACGCGCAATCTCGCGGAGGCGTTGCAACCGGTCATGTTCGATGCCGGGCCCGAGATCGAATGCGTCACGCTGGCGGAAGGACCATTGGGCGTACAGACGCAGGCCGATCTGGAAAGTGCCATCATGCCGTTGCGCCGGCTGGTTGCCGCGGACAATTCGGCCGATGCCTTCGTCATCGCCTGCTATTCCGATCCCGGCCTGCATGTCTGCCGCGAGGCGACGCAGCGCCCGGTGTTCGGAATCGCCGAATCCGGCGTGCTGACCGCGTTGTCACGTGGCGACCGTTTCGGCGTCATCGCCGTGGCGCAGGGCTCGATCGGCCGGCACATGCGTTATCTGCACCAGATGTGCCTGATGGATCGCCTCGCGGGCGAGCGTCCGCTCAACATGACCGTGGCGGAAGCGGCTTCCGGCGACGACACGCTGGCGCGCATGATCAAGGTCGGCCGCCAGCTGAAGGACGAGGATGGCGCCAACGCCGTTGTCATGGGCTGCGCCGGCATGTCGCGCCATCGCAGCGCGCTCGAGGATGCACTCGGCATTCCGGTGATCGACCCGACACAGGCTGCCGTGAGCATGGCCATCGGCACGGTGATGTTTCAGTAGGTTTGAGCTCCGGCAGTGAGCTCCCTCTCCCCGCTCTTGCGCGGGGAGAGGGGTGGGGTGAGGGGCGAGGCACGAATCTCGACTGAAACTCGGCAGCAATGCACCGCTCAGTGAGCGACACGAGAATCCGGCACTAACGCGACTGCGGTGAACCGCCCCTCACCCGCCGCGAAGACGCGGCGACCTCTCCCCGCGCAGATGCGGGGAGAGGTTAGGTCAGCGCCTCTCGTCGATTTAAGAGCGTCGCCTCACTCCGGCGGCAACACCACACCCGTCTGGCTGGTGATCCGGCCGTAATGCTCGATGCGCCGATGGCGCTTGAAGTCGAAGATGGTGTCCTTGCCGAACTTGGTGTCGTCGAGATCGACGGTGCAGACCAACAGTTCGTCGCCTTCGGTCCTGGCCTCGGCGAGGATGACGCCGTTGGGATCGACGATCAGCGAGCCGCCGATCAGCGGATGACCGTCTTCATCGCCGGCCTTGGCGACAGCGACCACGAAGGTCGAATTCTGATAGGCGCCGGCCTGCACCGACAGGCGATTGTGGAACAGGCGCTGCTCCGGACCCTCGACCGACTTCTGCGAATTCACCGACGGCGTGTTGTAGCCGAGCACGATCATCTCGACGCCCTGCAGGCCCATCACGCGGTAGGATTCCGGCCAGCGGCGGTCGTTACACACCATCATGCCGAAGATGCCGCCCAACGCGCGGAACACGGGAAAGCCGAGATCGCCCGGCTCGAAATAGCGCTTCTCCAGATGCTGGAAGGCACGCTCGGTATCGAATTCCACATGGCCGGGCAGATGCACCTTGCGATATTTGCCGACGATCTTGCCGGCCTTGTCGGTGAGGATCTGGGTGTTGAAGTGATGGCCGTCCGGCGTCAGTTCGGCGTAGCCGATGGACAGCGCGATATTGGCTTTGGCGGCAGCATCGAACAGCGGCTGCGTCGCGGCGTTCGGCATCTCCGACTCGAACCAGGTGTCGACTTCCTTCTGGTCGGTCATGTACCAGCGCGGGAAAAACGTGGTCAGCGCCAACTCCGGATAGACGATCAGATCGGCGCCCTTCGCCCTCGCTTCGTCCAGCAGCACCAGCATGCGCTTGACCACGGCCTCGCGGCTTTCGGCTTTCTGGATCGGGCCCAATTGGGCGGCGGCGACGGTCAGCTTGCGCATGGGATCATCCGGATTGGAGTGGTCAAGACATCTGCGAGAAATGCATCAAGGCTTGTATCAGGTCCCGGTCCTCGCTTCGAGCCGAATGGGCAGGCGTTCCAAGCCCCGATAAACCGGGAATTTGCTTAGCCGGATAGCTTGCCTGCCTAACAATCGGGCGCAGCATTCATGCCAGGGAACACCTTGGTTCTGCAAGAATTCTCCCTCCCTTGGAGGATTAGAGAATGACTCCCTCCGGCCTTGTGCCGTAGGTTGCGCGGGCTATGCGCTGGTTCCGTCTGCGCAGGCACGACGCAGGAGACTTCGACACCATGACCCGCCTGGAAATGACGCGCCGCACGGCGCTGCTGACCTCCGCCGCCATTGCCGCCAATGTCGCGAACCCGCTGCGCGCCTTCGCGCAGGAAACGCCCAGGAAGGGCGGCGTGTTCAATGTCCATTACGGTGCAGAGCAGCGTCAGCTCAACCCCAGCATTCAGGCCTCCACCGGCGTCTACATCATCGGCGGCAAGATCCAGGAAGCGCTGGTCGATCTCGACGCCAATGGCCAGCCGGTCGGCGTACTCGCGGAGAGCTGGGAATCCACCCCGGACGGCAAGACCATCACCTTTAAGCTGCGCAAGGGCGTGACCTGGCACGACGGTAAGCCGTTCACGTCGGCCGACGTCGAATTCACTGCCATGAACATGTGGAAGAAGATCCTGAATTACGGATCGACCCTGCAGCTGTTCCTCACCGCGGTGGAAACCCCGGACGCGCAGACCGCGATCTTCAAATATGAGCGGCCGATGCCGCTCGGCCTGCTGCTGCGCGCCCTGCCGGATCTCGGCTATATTTCGGCCAAGCACCTCTATGAGGGCAGCAGCGACATCCGGCAGAACCCGGTCAATCTCGCGCCGGTCGGCACCGGCCCGTTCAAGTTCAACAAATACGAGCGCGGCCAGTACATCATCGCCGACCGCAACGAGAATTACTGGCGCCCCAATGCGCCCTATCTCGACCGCGTCGTCTGGAAGGTCGTCACCGACCGCGCCGCGGCCGCCGCACAGATGGAAGCCGGCGACATCCACTACAGCCCGTTCACCGGCCTGACGATTTCCGACACCGCAAGGCTCTCCAAGGACAAGCGCTTCATCGTCTCCACCAAGGGCAATGAAGGCAACGCACGCACCAACACCATCGAGTTCAATTTCCGCCGCAAGGAGCTGGCGGATATCCGCGTCCGCCGGGCCATCGCCCATGCGATCAATGTGCCGTTCTTCATCGAGAACTTCCTCGGCGATTTCGCCAAGCTCGGCACCGGTCCGATCCCCTCGGTCTCCACCGACTTCTATCCGGGCCCGGACACGCCGCAATATCCCTACGACAAGAAGAAGGCGATCGCGCTGCTCGACGAGGCCGGTTTCAAGGCAGGCGCCGGCGGCACCCGCTTCTCGCTGCGTCTGCTGCCCGCGCCCTGGGGCGAGGACATCTCGCTATGGGCGACCTTCATCCAGCAGTCGCTCGGCGAAGTCGGCATTCCCGTCGAGATCGTCCGCAACGATGGCGGCGGCTTCCTGAAGCAGGTCTATGACGACCACGCCTTCGACCTCGCAACCGGCTGGCATCAGTATCGCAACGACCCCGCCGTCTCGACCACGGTCTGGTATCGCTCGGGCCAGCCGAAGGGTGCACCATGGACCAACCAGTGGGACTGGAAGAACGACGCCATCGACAAGGTGATCGACGACGCCGCCACCGAGATCGATCCGGTCAAGCGCAAGGCGCTCTATGCGACCTTCGTCAAGGAAGCCAATACCGAACTGCCGGTATGGATGCCGATCGAGCAGATCTTCGTCACGGTGATCACGGCCAAGGCACGTAACCATTCCAACACGCCGCGCTGGGGATCGTCGAGCTGGCACGATCTTTGGCTTTCCGCCTGAGCCAAACTTCGCCACAATAGCCAGATGCGCATCCTGAGCCTTGCGGGGCGGCGTCTCGCCGCCTCGATCCCCACTTTGTTTCTGATCCTGATCGGCGTGTTCCTGCTGCTGCAATTCGCACCGGGAGACACGGTCGATGCCATGATGGCGCAGATGGGCGGCGGCGACGCCGCAACCGCGCGCGAGCTGCGCAAGTTCTACGGGCTCGACCTTTCGATTCCGATGCAGCTCGGCAACTATCTGTGGCGGCTGATCCGCCTCGATCTCGGCTTCTCCTCGATCTATGGCAAGCCGGTCGCCACCGTGATTATCGAACGCCTGCCGCCGACGATCCTGCTGATGACCGCGTCGCTGTCCTTTGCGTTTTTCTTCGGCCTGCTGTTCGGCGTCATTGCCGCACGCGGCGTCAACAAATGGCCGGACACGCTGATCTCCACCCTCGGCCTGGTGTTCTACGCCACGCCGTCATTCTGGTTCGGGTTGATGGCCATCGTGGTGTTCTCGATCTATCTGCAATGGCTGCCGGCCGGCGGCTTCGAGGATATCGGCGCCGTGCAGACCGGATTTGGCCGCACCATCGACATCGCGCAGCATCTGATCCTGCCGACCTTGACGCTGGGGCTGATCTTTCTCGCCATTTATCTCCGCATCATGCGCGCCTCGATGCTGGAAGTGCTCAATCTCGATTTCGTCCGCACCGCACGCGCCAAGGGCCTCGACGAGACCCGCGTGGTGGTCCGCCATGTGCTGCGCAATGCCCTGCTGCCGATGGTGACGCTGATCGGCCTGCAGGCCGGCACGATGCTCGGCGGTTCGGTGGTGGTCGAGAGCGTGTTCTCTCTGCCCGGTCTCGGACGTCTCGCCTATGAGTCCGTCGTGCAGCGCGATCTCAACACGCTGCTCGGCATCGTCTTCGTCTCGGCGCTTCTTGTGATCCTCGTCAACTTCCTCGTCGACCTGCTCTATGCGCGGCTCGATCCGCGCATCCAGGCGGAGGCGTAAGCGATGGACGCTGTGAAACGCTATTTTCGTAGCCCGGCCGCCGTGGTCGGCCTGCTGCTGTTGCTGGTGGTCATCGCGATGGCCATCACCGCAAGCTGGATCTATCCGCGCGATCCGCTGGCGCTGGCCGGCCGGCCGCTGATCTGGCCGTTCTCCAATCCGCGCTTTCTGCTCGGTACCGACAATTCCGGCCGCGATATCGCCGCGCAGATTTTCTACGGCGCGCGCATCTCGCTGCTGATCGGCGGCGTCGCAACTGTGATCGCTGTGGTCATCGGCGTGCTGATCGGCGCCTTTGCCGGCTATTATGGCGGCTGGGTCGACACGGTCTTGATGCGCATCACCGAAGCGTTCCAGACGCTGCCGAATTTCGTGCTGCTCCTGGTGCTGGTCGCCGTGTTCGGATCGACGCTCACCACCGTCACCATCGCAGTCGGCATCGTCTCATGGCCCGCGCCGGCGCGGCTGACGCGCGCCGAATTCATGTCGCTGCGCAGCCGCGAATTCGTCCAGGCCGGACGCACGCTGGGGATGAAGGACATTCAGCTCATTCTGGGCGAGATCCTGCCCAATGCCCTGCCGCCGGTGATCGTCTATGCCAGCGTGGTGATGGCCGTGTCGATCCTGCTGGAAAGCGCGCTCGCCTTCCTGCGACTGTCCGATCCCAATGTCGCATCATGGGGCAATCTCATCGGCCTTGGCCGCGATGTGCTGCGCGTGCAGTGGTATGTCTCCGCGATCCCCGGCATCGCCATCCTGCTCACGGTGCTGGCGGTGTCGCTGGTCGGCCAAGGCCTCAATGATGCGCTCAATCCGAGACTGAAGAGCCGATGAGCGCCGCGGACAACACGATCCTCACCATCGACGGCCTGAGCGTGAAGCTGCCGAAAGGCGCCGACCGCTCGCATGCACTGAACGGCGTCTCGCTCGCCATCAACGCCAACGAGATCGTCTGCGTGGTCGGCGAATCCGGCTCCGGCAAGTCGGTGATGGCCAATGCCATCATGCGACTGCTGCCCGGCGAAGTCGCCATCGATGGCGGCCGCGTGCTGTTCGAGGGCAAGGATCTCGCCAGCGCGTCGAATACCGAGATGCGCAAGGTGCGCGGCGCCGGCATTGCGATGATCTTCCAGGAGCCGATGACGGCGCTCAATCCGCTGCGCAGCATCGGCGACCAGATCGGCGAGATGTTCGAGATCCATACCGAACTCTCGAAGACCGAAATCAAGGCGCGCGTGCTGGCGCTGCTTGCCGACGTGCGCATTCCCGATCCCGCGCAGGCGGCGCGCGCCTATCCGCACGAACTTTCCGGCGGACAGCGCCAGCGTGCGATGATCGCCATGGCGCTTGCGCTCGATCCACGATTGCTGATTGCCGACGAGCCGACCACCGCGCTCGACGTCACCACGCAGGCGCAGATCCTCAAGCTGATCAAGGAACTGCAGACCCGCCGGAATACCGCAGTGCTGTTCATCACCCACGATTTCGGCGTGGTTGCCGAGATCGCCGACCGCGTGGTGGTGATGCAGCACGGCAATGTCGTCGAGCAAGGTGCCGTGAAGGATGTGCTGACCGATCCGCAGCATCCCTATACGCAGCAACTGATCGCCGCCGTGCCGCCGCTGACAGCGCCCCCACCGCGGGCGCTTTCAGAGGATATCATCCTCGATCTCGCCGATGTCTCGAAGACCTATCGCAATGGCGGTTTTCTCGGCCGCGGCGTGCGCGTGACCCATGCTGTGAAGTCCGTCTCGCTGCAACTGCCGCGTGGCGCGACGCTCGGCATTGTCGGTGAGTCAGGTTCGGGCAAATCGACGCTGGCGCGCTGCATCATCAGGCTGATCGATCCCGATGGGGGATCGATCGTGCTGGAAGGCAAGGACTGGGCGAAGCTCACGCGCGACGAGGTGCGCCACGAGACCAAGCATATCCAGATGGTGTTTCAGGATCCGTTCGCCTCGCTCAATCCGCGCCGCAAGGCCGGCGACCTTGTCGCGCAGGGGCCGATCGTGCACGGCACACCGCGCGCCGAAGCCGTGGCGAATGCGAAAGAACTGTTCAGGCTGGTGGGTCTCGATCCCTCGGCCATCGATCGCTTCCCGCATGAATTCTCCGGCGGCCAGCGCCAGCGTATCGGCCTTGCACGTGCGCTCGCGCTGAAGCCGGCCGTGCTGGTAGCGGATGAAGCCGTATCCGCGCTCGACGTCTCCGTGCAGGCGCAGGTGCTGACAATGCTGCACGAGCTGCGCGAGCGACTCGGCCTCTCCATCGTCTTCATCACGCACGATCTGCGCGTGGCCGCGCAGATCTGCGATCTCGTGGCTGTCATGAAGGACGGCGAAGTGGTCGAGCATGGACTGGCCGGCGAGGTCTTCGGCAATCCTCAGCACGCCTATACGCAGGCCCTGCTGGCCTCGATCCCCGGCGGCGATTTCGCGCGCAGCCGGAAGCCGGTGACGGTGTAGCTTCCCTCGCCCCGCTTGCGGGGAGAGGGTGGCCGCGCGAAGCGCGGTCGGGTGAGGGGGAGTCTCAGCTGGCTCGGAGCGAGTGGAGAGTCCCCCTCACCCGACTTCCACATGCTTCGCATGTGAAAGTCGACCTCTCCCCGCCCGGCGAAGCGAAGCTTCGCTAGGCGGGGCGAGGTTAGAAGGCGCCTACGCGATCTCTCTCGCATCCCTGCGGCGATAGACCAGCAGCATGAAGGGCGCGAGCAGGCGCATCAGCCCGTGCGCTGCAATCGGCACCGGCTCCGAGAACGGCAGCGCCAGCTCGCTCTCCGGCACACCGCGCACCACCTTCGAGAATTCATCGCCGAGCGCCACCGACAGCGCGACGCCGCGGCCGTTGCAGCCGGTCCAGCCATAGGCATTCGGCCCAAGTCTGTGCATGCGCGGCAGGAAATCCGTGGTCATGCCGACATAGCCGTTCCAGACATAGTCGAACTGGACATCGCCGATCTGTGGCCACAGCCGCTTCAACCGTTCGGCCACCATGACCTTCAACCGCTCCGACTTGTCGCCAAGCCCGACCACATTGCCGCCGGTGACCAGACGATTGCGCGCGTCGTAGCGCGCGAAATACAGCTCGCCATGGGTGTCGGACATCGACTGCCGGCCAGGGATGATGGTTTTGCGCGCCTCGTCCGACAGCGGCTGCGTCGCCATCTGCCAGGACAGCACCGGCATCACCTCACTGGCGATAGCCGGAGAGAGTTGCCTGGAGAATTCACCCGTATAGGCATTGGTGGCGACGACCAGGCTGCGCGCGCGAACCTCGCCGTTCTTCGTCTTGACGATCCAGCGATCGCCCTTGCGCTCATAACTCTCCACCGGCGAGCGCGCATAGATGCGGCCGCCCTGCTCCAGCACCACGCGTGCGAGCCCGCGGGCCAGCGCCAGCGGATTGATGTGGCCGCCGGTCCTGTTCCAGAAACCGCCGAACCATGCGTCAGAGCCAAGCAGCGTGCGCATCTGCTCGCGCGAGAGCAACTCCACCGGCGCGCCATGCTTCGACCATTGCCGCACGCGCCGTTCGGCGATCTTGATGCGGCCCGGCGAATGCACCGGCTGAATCCAGCCGTTCTGCTCAGCCTCGGCCTGGATCTGATAGCGGCGCGTCAGATCGAACAGGATCGAGGCGCTGTCACGGATCAGCCCGACGAGACGCTCGCCGGCGGCGCCATAGCGCTTGATAATGTCTTCAGGATCGGGCCGCGACAGCGTCGGGATCACCTGACCGTTATTGCGCCCCGAGGCGCCCCAGCCCGGCTCCACCGCCTCGATGACCGCAACATCGACACCGGCTTCGCGCAGATGCAGCGCCGTCGAGAGCCCCGTGAAGCCGCCGCCGATGACGACCACATCGGCCTCGACCGGGCCCGTCAGCTCGGGCAAGTCCGGCCCCGGGGGCGTGACGCCGGCCCACAGCGACTTCGGCCAGGGCACATTTGCGGTATCCATCGTCACGCCTTTCTGCAGCATCAATCATGCGTTGCGCCGCGCAACCGAACATAACCGTTCTCTTGCGGCACCCCTGCATTCTGCATAGTTTACGCGCCTGATCCATTGCAAGGTAATGAGCACGTGACGCTGAAAAACATCGTTGGAATCGACCACGCCGTGGTCGTCGTGAAAGACCTCGACGCTGCCGCTGCGAACTGGAAGAGCCTCGGCTTTACGGTGTCGCCGCGCGGCACGCACAGCGCCAAGATGGGCTCCGGCAATTACACCATGATGCTCGGCCCGGACTATGTGGAGCTGCTCGGCGTTCTCAATGAGACCGAGCACAATGCGCCGACGCGGGCCTTTCTCGCCAAGCGCGGCGACGGCATCGAGCGCATCGCCTTCACCACCACCGACGCCACCGTCGGCGCCGAGGAAATCCGCGCGCGCGGCTACACGCCGATCGGCCCGACCGATTTCGAACGCCCGGTGACCATGCCGGACGGCACGCAGAGCGCAGCGAAATTCGCCACCTATCAGTGGCCCTATGAGGAAGCCCCAGGCGGCCTGCGCATCTTCGCCTGCCAGCACAAGACCCGCGAGACGGTGTGGATTCCCGAACTGCAGGTCCATGCCAATACGGCGAAGCGCCTGAAGAAGGTGTTCATCGTCACGCCGGAGCCGGAGAAGGACGCGCAGCACATGGCGAAGCTGATCGACGGCGCTCCACGCACCGAAGCCGATGGGGCCGTGACCGTGCCGTCGGGCGGCGACCGCGCGGACTTCGTGTTCGTCACCAGGGACGTGCTCGCCAAGCACTTCCCCGGCACATCGCTGGCCGGCATTCCGGACCGCGGCGGCATTGCGCTGGTGTTCGGCGTGGCTGATGTTGCAGCGGCCGAGAAGTTGATCGGTTCAGCCGGCAGCCGCAGCGATGTCGGCGTCGTCGTGCCGCCGAGCAAGGGCAACGGCGTGCTGCTGGCGTTTGTGCAGGATTGATCTTGCTTACCTCGCCCCGCTTGCGGGGAGAGGTCGACTTTCACTTGCGCGAGCAAGTGGAAGTCGGGTGAGGGGGAGCCAGTGCTTCACTCGCTGGCTCCCCCTCACCCGTCGCGGACTTCGTCCGCGCCACCCTCTCCCCGCTTAACGAAGCTTCGCTTCGCCGGGCGGGGTGAGGGACTTACTGCGCCCGACTCTTCACCTCACCCAGATCCCAGAACAACCCCGCCATGATGTTCAACGCTTCTTCCGTCACCGGCAGAAGAATGTGTTCATCGGGCGCATGCTGCGAGCAGCCCGGATAGGAATGCGGCACCCACACGGTGGGCAAGCCCAGAATATCCGTGAACACATCGTTCGGCAGCGAGCCGCCGAAATTCGGCAGCAGCGCCGGCGCCTTCCCCGTCGTGTTGCGCACGGACTCCACCGCCCAGCCGACCCATGGATTATCGATATCGGTGCGTGACGCCGAGAAATACTGTGACTGGCTCACCTTGATATCGCCGAAGCCATTGGTCGCGAGATGCTTCTCGATCGCCGGCACGACGTTTTCGATATCGGTGCCCACGACAAAGCGCAGCTGCAGCACCGCGCTTGCCTTGCCCGGAATGGCATTGGCAGGATTGTTGATATTGCCGGCATTGATGGCCAGCACCTCCAACGTATTCCACGCATAGAGCCGTTCGGCGGGCGACAGACCGTCTTCGCCCCAGTTGTCAGAAATAGCAGGTTCATCCGCGGTCGGCGCGACGATCACATCGGCCAGCGCTGCGCGGATCGCATTGGAGACCCGCGGCGGCTTCAGCGCATCGAGCAGGATACGACCGTTCTTGTCGACCAGCGTCGCGATGGCCGACGCCAGGATCGTCGCGGGATTGGCCAGCAGGCCGCCCCAGTTGCCGGAGTGATGCGCGCCCTCGCGCAGTTCAATATCGAGATGAATGCGGCGGCCGCCACGGCAACCGAGAAAGATCGTCGGGCGCTCGGCGGACAGACGCGGGCCATCGGAGGCGAGAAACAGGTCGGCCTTCAGCTCGTCGCGATGCGCATCGCAGATTGTCGGAAGATCGGGCGAGCCGATCTCTTCCCCCATCTCGATGATGAATTTTGCATTGAAGCCCAGCTTGCCGCCACGCGCCTCATGCACAGCGCGGAGGGCGGCGATGTTGATGGCATGCTGGCCCTTGTTGTCAGCGGTGCCGCGGCCATAGACGCGCTCGCCAGCCGTCGTGCAGCGCCATGGATCGAGACCATCCCGCCACTCGCCTTCCATACCGCCGACCACGTCGCCATGGCCATACATCAGCACGGTCGGCAGATCCGCGCTCTCGCGATAGTCGGCGAGCAGGCACGGCCCCTTGCCGCTCGGCGACCGGACCAGCTTGGTCGTGAAGCCGAGCGCGGTGAAGGCCGGCGTCAGCTCCTGTTCGAGATAGGCGCGCAGCTCATCGCCGCGCTTGTCGCTCTGGCTCTCGGTCTTGTAGCCCACCATGCGGTCGAGCATCCCGAGAAACTCGCCGGAAGTGAACTGCGCGTTGACCCGTGCGATGGCATCGATCCGCGACATCTCAGAGCGTCGCCATCACGGCTTCCGCCTCGGTGAGGAGACGGTCCGCATGGGCTTCGGTGAACACCAGCGGCGGGCGAACCTTCAGCACATTGGCATGAGGACCAGTCGCCGAAATCAGCACCCGACGCGCGCGGAGACCATTGACCAAGGCCGACGCAGCCGCAGCATCCGGTTCCCTGGTGCTGCGATCCTTCACGAGTTCAACGCCGATATAGAGGCCGGAGCCGCGGACGTCACCGATCTGCTCGTATTTCTTCGCCAGCGCATGGAAGCCGTCGCGCAGGACCTCGCCGGTGCGGAGCGAATTCTCGACGAGCTTCTCGTCGCGAATGACGTTCAGCACCGCCTGCGCCGCCGCCATCGCCACGGTATTGCCGCCGAACGTATTGAAGTAGCGGTTGTCGCGACCGAATTTCTCGACGATCTCCGGCAGCATCACGGCAGCCGCGACCGGATAGCCATTGCCCATCGGCTTGCCCATGGTGATGATATCCGGCGTGATGCCGTGGCGCTGATAGCCCCACAGTTTTTCGCCGCTGCGGCCGAAGCCGGACTGAACTTCATCGGCGATGAACACGCCGCCGGCCTTGTGCACGACATCAAGCACCGGCTTCAGCACGTCCGTGGGATGCGAGAAGATGCCGTCGGAGGAGAACATCGAATCCGCGATGAAGGCGGCAACACCGACGCCGCGGCGTTGCAGGTCAACGATCTGCTCGGACACTTTCTCGGCCATCCACGCACCGATCTTTTCCGGCGCGATGCGATAGGAATCCGGCGCGGGCACGCGGCGCACATAGGTGCCGAGCGGCGAATAGGGCCCGAGCGACGGCGAGAAGCCGGCCGTCAGCTCCGAATTGCCGTGATAGGCCTCCTCGGTGATGATGATGCCCTGATTGCCGGTGTGATGCTTGGCCATGCGGACGGCGAGGTCATTGGCTTCCGAACCGGTGCAGGTGAACATCACATGCCGCTTCGGCCCGTCGAACGTGCCGAGCAGGTCCTCGGCGTAATCGAGAATGCCCTTCTGGATGTAGCGCGTATGGGTGCAGATGGTCTGCGCCTGCTGGGTGATCGCATCGACCACGCGCGGATGGCAGTGGCCGACCGACACCACGTTGTTATAGGCATCGAGATATTCGTTGCCCTCGGAGTCATAGAGCAGCACGCCTTTGGCGCGCGCGACCTCGACGGGATTGCTGTAGAACAACCGGTAAGCTGGGCCGAGCAGATCGCTGCGGCGCGCGACGAGCTTGCGGCTCTCTTCGGTAAGGCCGGTTGCCGTCGCCGGGTCGAAGCCGTTGACCATCTTGCCGCGCGGCGCGCTGGTGACTGCGGTCATGTTCTTGTTTCCTCTGGAAGCAGGGTCGGGTTTGGCGGAGTTATCTGGCGAAGCTCATCAGTTGATCGGAGATCTCGTCCATTGAGCGGGCGATGAACCAGTCCATCTGGACCCAGGTCTGCTCGTTGTTGCGCAGGACATAGGCTGCAACGGACGGCACGCGATTGGCCATCGCCGTGGACAGCAGCAGGCGCGTCGCCAGCCGGGAGAAGATCAGATGCGGAATGAGGCTGAGCTCTTCCGCCGTCAGATCGGCGATGGAGAGATAGCCTTTGAGGAGATCGCGACCATCGGCAAAGACATCGCCATCCATTGCAACGGGCAACTGGTTGAGCATCGCCGTCGACGCGTCGATGGCAATTGCAGTGCGGACGGTATCGCCGAAATCGATGATGCCGCTGACGAAACCCGGCAGCGCGGCATCGACAACGACATTGGAGCGGGTGAAATCATTATGCAGTACCTGCGTGCGACATTTTTGAAGCCGGCCTTCGATGGCGGCAAAGCGCTCCAGCGCCACCTCGACCTTGCGACGCTGCGCCGCATCGGTGATTTCCGCGAGCAGATCGCGCAGCGTGAGCAGGTTCTTGACGTCCCATGCGACGACACGCGAATCCGACGGATGGCTGAAATCCGCCAGCGCGAGGCGAAGCCGTGCCAGCAATTTGCCGATCTCGGCACGACCGGACGCCGTGGATGGCACCTCGCTCAGAGGCTGGCCTTCGAGATAGGACATCATCCGCGCCTGACGGCGCTGGCCCGCGCGATCGAGATAGCTGAAATGCCGCTCGCCCCTGTCGTTAGGGATGATGCGCGGCACCGGAAGGTCGGGCGCGCGCGCCGCGACGTGATCGAGGACCTGCACCTGCAGATCAATCTCGGGAATGTCCTCGACGGGATTCGCAACCTTCAGGATAAAACGCGGCCCGCTGGCAGGCGCGATCCGGAACGTATCGTCCTTCTCGGTAGCGAAGCGCGTGGGGCGCCCCTCGATACCGAAACGTTCGCGGGCGAGGTCGACGGCCTCATCGTCCGTCATGTTCGTATACGATGCCGCGAGTCCGCCCTGCATTGCAATCGGACGCGCGGAAGCCTCAAATGTCACCGGAATTGATCCATCTCGATTCGGAACCCGGTACAGCGCGACCGGTATGCCCGACCATAGCAACGCTGTTCCCGCTTGTCAGTGCGTCCGAGCGGATGGGGGCATTTTCGATGAATTAAGCCCGCATTTTCTGCCTGAGCTGCCTATTTGGGCATGGATGCCACAGAAGCCCTGAGGATCGATTGATCGCGCCGCTGCTATTTGCCTCTGACGGCACCGGGGCCGCGAACGTCGCTGATCGGCACGCAGCTCTTCTTGCGACGCTGATTGTTCGGTGCGCCCTGCACCTTCAGCACCTTGCCGGCAGAGCACGACCCGTTGTCGACGAACACGGTCGCATACGGGTCCATCATCAAAGGTTCGAAGGACAGAAATTTCTGGGCGAAGCACGGCTGGGCAACGGCCGATAGCAACAGGCCGAGAAGAAGAACACGCACAATAGTTATCTCACATAGATGACAAGACTGCCGATCACCACCAGGGCCGCGATAGCAAGGATATGGGCGCATGCGATCGAAACCGCCTCTATGGCGGAACCGGCCCTCTCCCTGAACCCCGACTCTTTGAATCGGAGCATAGGCATGCGAGACGCCACTTGCGCCTTGAAACGAGGTTCAGTCAATGAGCAGTCCCCAAAAGCCGACGCAAGATGTGTCCCCACTTTGCCGGCAAGCAAAGACTTGCGGTCAAATGAGGCGACAGTGAGTCAGGGCAACAACCGACAATGATCGCCGGGACTCGCCGACTAGTTGGATTCCATAATCCATGCCCTGCCCGCTTGCGCGACGGATGGCGAAACGTCGCGGCCGCAAAACTCCGCAGCGCGCTCGAACTGCTCCTGAATTTCCGATGTTACCACACCATTGGCGGCATCGAGTTCCCGCAGCGAGATCGTCGATGTGAAGGTTCCGGCAAAACAGTTGCAGAACTTTCTGGAATCGTTCGAAGGCCTGTTCGGCCGCTTGCGAAAGTGGTTCGAACAGCTTGTTTCCAGATTGTTCGCCATCTGATCGATTTCGTTCGCATAGGTCGGCGATGCGATGACGGCGGCAAGCGCCAATGCAAGTGCAGTTTGTCTCATGGTGCAATCATAACCCCGGTCCTCTGCCAACGCATCGTCACTCTCGCGTCATCCTCAGGTTCCACGCGAGAAAGCCCCTCACGCGCCTGTGTTCGGTATTGCGACATTCTGGGTTGAATTGTCGCAATTGTGACGGTTGAACGAATGAGCCGCATTGGCCATGTTCGCGAATGCAACGGATACCGAAACTGATTGCGATTCTGGCGATTTGCGGTCTGAGCGCCGCATTGTTCGCTTATTCGATTGGTTCACTGGTCATCGACGATCTCGGCATTTCCAGCAGACATGTCAGATCGATAGCGCTACACTGTGCAGGACTGATTGCGCTGTTTCTTGCGCTCGAATTCCTGAGCACCATCTGGACCACGCCGTTGCAGGATAGCGGCATGCCCCATAGGGAATCCTTCATGCACAAGATCACCAAAGCCGACATCGTATTCTCCGTCGGTCGCGGCCTCGTCATGGCCGCAGCCGTCATCGGCGCCACATATTTTCTCGGAAGCTGGTATCTCGGCGGAAACGACTTCGAATCGCTCTATCAAACCGAGACATATAGCGATGCATCCACGACGCCGCGCGTCGAGCACGCGACCGCGCCGGCCACTGCGGAAGAAGCGACGCAGTAAGATCCTGCGCGCTCTCCCGCCTCCGCGTGGGATCGCGGATCAGTAGGCCACTGCTTGTGGCCGCCCGACGCCGCTGTAGAGAAATCCGTTCCGCGTCACTTCATCCGGCGAATAGATGTTGCGGAGATCGATGATCACCGAACAGGCCATGATCGCCGCCATCTCCTTGAGATCCAGCGCGCGGAATTGCTCCCATTCGGTGACGATGACCATGGCGTGGCAACCGCGCGCGCATTCATAGGGCCCCTCGCAAAAGGTGACGTTCTCAAACACCTTCTTCGCCTGCTCCATGCCCACGGGATCATAGACCCGCACCTCTGCGCCCATATCCTGCAATGCCGTGATCAGCGGAATCGACGGCGCGTCCCGCATGTCGTCGGTGTTGGGCTTGAAGGTCACGCCGAGAATGGCGATGGACTTGCCCCGCAGATTACCGCCAAAGGCATGAGCCACCTTGCGCGCCATCGCGCGCTTGCGCTGGTCGTTAACGGCCACAACCGTCTCGACGATGCGCAACGGCGCTTCGTAATCCTGGCCGGTCTTGATCAGTGCCAGCGTGTCCTTCGGAAAACACGAGCCGCCATAGCCCGGCCCGGCATGCAGGAACTTCAGGCCGATCCGGTTGTCGAGGCCGATGCCCCGCGCGACTTCCTGCACATTGGCACCCACCTTCTCGGCGAGATCGGCGATCTCGTTGATGAAGGCCACCTTGGTCGCCAGGAACGAGTTGGCGGCGTATTTGGTCAGCTCGGCCGTGCGGCGATCCGTATACATGATCGGCGATGAATTGAGATGCAGCGGCCGGTAGACTTCCGCCATCACGTCCTTGGCGCGCTGGTCGCCGGAACCGATGACGATGCGATCGGGATGTTTGAAGTCTCTGATAGCAGCGCCTTCGCGCAGGAATTCGGGGTTCGAAACCACGGCGAATTCGGCATCCGGGTTCTCCTCGCGGATGATGCGCTCGACCTCGTCGCCGGAACCGACCGGCACCGTCGACTTGTTGACCACGACGGTGAACTTCTTGATGGCCTTCGCGATCTCGCGCGCCGCTGCATAGACATAGGAGAGGTCCGCATGGCCGTCACCGCGCCGCGAGGGCGTGCCGACGGCGATGAACACCACCTCGGCCGCACCGACAGCGGATTCGACGTCGGTAACGAATTTCAACCGTCCCTGCTTGGCATTGCTCGCCACCAGCGCATCGAGACCCGGCTCATGGATCGGGATCTCGCCACTGTTCAGCGCATCGATCTTTCCCTGATCCGTATCGACGCATGTGACGTGATGGCCGAAGTCCGAAAAGCACGCCCCCGACACGAGCCCCACATAGCCCGCGCCAATCATGGCAATTCGCATTGCATGTCCTGTCTTGTAAACAGTCCGCGGTCAGAACGACCCGGACATCCCCCGAGAATTCCGCATGCGCCTCAGCTGTTGAGGATCAACTCGCCGTCGAGATGCTGCGGAAAGAAAAAGAAGTTGTTGACGTAGGCTTGCCCGGGTTTGCGGCCACCATTGGGCAGCAGCGCATCGGCGACCTGCATTTCCCCGGCATCGAAATGATCGATGGAGACCACCGCGTCGTCCTGGAGGAAGAAACCGCGATAGGATTTGTCGCGGAAGAAATCGAACACCGAGCGCGTCGCCTCGGCACGGTGGCGATCCTCTGCCTCGACCAGGAACACAGGCTGACACCGGTCGATCAGCCCGACGGCGCCCTGCAAGACGTTCAACTCGTGCCCCTCGACGTCCACCTTCACGAAGGACACATCTTCACGCACGACACCATCGAGACGCGCCAGAGGAACATGCGTCGCGACCAGCTGCTTCACCGACGGCTCATATTGTTGCTCGAGCGAGGCCCGTCCGTAAACGAGCCCGTCCTCGCCTTGCGGCGTGTAAAGCTCGGCATCGCCTTCATGATCCGAGAGCGCCACTTCATGAATGCGGACATTGGACGCCGAGGTCCGCCGCAACAGGTCGGCCATCTCGTGCGACGGCTCGAACGCATGGACCTGACCGGACAGCCGCGCCAGTTGCTGGGTATAGAGACCGCAATTGGCGCCGACATCCACCGTGACAGCGCCCTGCGGCACGATCTTGTCGAGATAGGCCAGTTCCCGCTCCGCTGATTTCGGACGCTTCATGAAGCGCCAGCGCAGATACATCGAGGGGAAAGCGTCTTTCAGGAGCTGCTTGGTCCGTTGCGTCGCGGTCATGGCGTCACCCTTCGTTCGAGGCTGGTTTCAAGGCAAAAAAATCCAAACGCCCGGCGATGCTCCGCCAGCGCAATGTCTGCAATGTGTGATGTGGGCGCCGCGCTCTCGCTCAGACGATCGTCGGCATCAGAAGCCACTGCCGGAAAGGAATTCGCGCCGAACAGTCTGCACGATGATCATGATGTCCATGCGCATCGACCATTTTTCGATATAATCGAGGTCGTAATCGATGCGCGAGATCGCCCGTGGCGCCTCGACGGTGCTGCCGCGGCAGCCGCTCACCTGGGCCAGACCGGTGATGCCGGGCCGTGCGCTGTGACGCGTAAAGTAATACGGCACGAGATCTTCATAGAGCACGTTGGCGGCCAGCATGCCCGGCACGTGGGGCCGCGGCCCAACGAGGGACATATCGCCCTTGAGCACGTTGATGAGCTGCGGAATCTCGTCGAGGCTGGTCTTGCGCAGCAGCTTGCCGATCCGCGTCACCCGGGCGTCGCCTTCGACGGTCTGCTGAATGCCGCGCTTGTCGCCGGCATCGGTGCGCATCGAGCGGAACTTGTAGATCTTGAAGAACCGGTTGCGGTAGCCATAGCGATACTGGGTGAAGAACACCGGACCCGGGGAGGTCGCCTTGATGATGATTGCGATGGTGATCAGCAGCGGCGCCAGGAACAGCAGGGCCGAGCCCGCGGCTGCCATGTCGAACAATCGCTTGGCAATCGACTCCGATGGCTCGCACCGCGCCACCTGGGTGGTGCGCCGGCGGCGATAGGCACTGTTGCGATAGGACCCATGCCCGGCAAACTCGACAGGCCGCACGGAAATGAACTGCCGCTCCTTCCAGAGCGGCGTCACCTTGTTGCGATCAAAACCAACTGAAACTGTAGAGGCCATGCTCTCGCTCCCTGCTGGAACTTGGTGCGCGATAATCGGATAGAAACATGCCCACGTGGCAGGCATGCGAACTCAGAGCCCTTCCCTTCGACAAACATTCGCAATTGCGAAACCATGTTCGTCGACCAGCAAGAACCTTCATCACTGAAGATTTCTTAACTGTGCGAACGAATTGGGGCGGCAAAACGGTATTGGCGTGCAACGTTACGCAGTCGCAATATTGATATAATTGTGCGGCGCGCAAAATTCTTTGTGCGAGGAAGCGGTTAGAACGTTTTGCGTATCTATTGCGCTGCATCTCATTCACGGCAGCCATGCAAAATAATTGAACTACCGAGATCGATGAATTGCATCGCGTCGTTGCGAGATCGGGTGCATGATCTCAGCAATTAACAAATCGCCACCAGGCGGCAATCGATTCGAGCTTGATTTTTCATTCGATACTAAAGCGCGCCCATTATGTTGCGCGCTGAGAATGCTCACTCCGCCAGATATTGCCGGCATCGCCATGGTCGCTCGACGAACACCTCGGATGAATAGAGGGGTCATCTCATTTCCCCCGCAGGTGATCGGCGCGGATACTGCGGCGACGTCCAGCCCTGTGGATAGCGCTACCCGCGAGGTGCGTAACGCATCTGGCCGCAAATTGCGAAATAGACTTCTTCTGATCAACGCGGCCGTCTGGGTCGCTGTGATCGTCGCCTGTCGCATGATTTTCTTCTGAGCTCCTCACGATCCTCAAAGCTTTATGAGTCTCAAGGCATTACGCAACCGACTGAAATTGACCGCGACGGTTCCCTGATCGTAGTTTGCACACAATGCCGCGCTCCCTCTCCAGGTCAGGTTCGAACAAGGCGGCCCTGCCGCCCGATACGCGCATCTATGCGATCGGCGACATTCACGGACGCGCCGACCTGCTGCAGGAAACCATCGCGCGTATCGATGAGGACATTCAACGTCGCCCGATCGCCTATGCGGCGGAGGTCTATATCGGCGACTACATCGATCGTGGCGCGGATTCAAAAGGTGTGATCGATTTGCTGGCAGTCCGCATGGTTCATAACCATGCAATCTGCCTGCGCGGCAATCACGAAGCTATCCTGGAAGACTTTCTGGCAGATGCCAGCGTGCTCGATTACTGGCGCCAGCTCGGCGGTCTCCAGACCCTTGCATCCTATGGCGTTTCTCCATCACGGACCGCGACCGCGAGCGACGTACAGCGCGCTTTCCGCGCCGCGTTCCCGCCGGCGCATGACGCTTTCTTGCGCTGTTTGCGGAACAATATCAGATGCGGCGACTTTCTTTTCGTTCACGCGGGCATACGCCCGAACGTCCCGCTATCAGCGCAAGATCCTCGCGATCTGATGTGGATCCGAGATGAGTTTCTCGATTCAAAGAACGATCATGGCGTCTATGTGGTGCACGGACACACCCCGGTTCCCCATCCTGATATCAGAGACAACCGTGTGAACATCGACACGGGGGCGTGGCACAGCGGAACTCTCACTTGCATCGCCATCGAAGGCACCGAGATTCTGGTTCTGTAAAAACACACTCATACGCAATCAGCGCACTCTGTGAGCCCACCACATTCTTTCGCCGTTTTTTGTCGGACACTCTCGCGCGAATGTCATCCGTTCAATTGTCATCGAATTGATGCAGATGATCACAGTGATGTTGTGTTGGGGGTCTAACATGTTGCGAACGAACCGATGCGCGGGCATCTTGATAGTGCCGGTGCTTTCACTCCTCCTTGCTGCAGTCGTTCCGTCCATCGCGCTCGCCCAGGACCAACGGATTTCTGCAGCCTCGCCGTCAGGCACCTATCTTCTTGGACCGACTGACAGGATCCGTCTGAAGGTCTATGGCGAGGGTGATATCACCGGCGAATACGAAGTCGACAGCAACGGATTTGTGTCTATTCCACTTGCGGGCCACGTGAAGGCCGCTGGGCTGACCACACGGCAACTGGAAAAGGGCATCGCTTCCGCACTGGCCAAGGGAATCGTGCGAGACCCACGCGTGAATGTGGAAATCGCGCTGTATCGCCCCTTCTATATCCTCGGCGAGGTGAAGAAGAGCGGTGAATATCCTTATCGTACGGGCCTCACAGTGATGGACGCGGTCGCGACCGCAGGTGGATTCACCTATCGCGCCAATGAGAACAAAGTGTATTTGCGTCGATCGGGCTCAACCGTCGAAGAAATCCATGCTCTCGATTCACCCGTGCTGATATTTCCCGGCGACAATGTTCGTGTCCCGGAACGATACTTCTGAGCTCATCATTTTTGATTTTGTCTGATGTGTAGTGACAACGCGCGGCTTCATGTCGCGCGTCGCCATAGTCTCGACTTTTTGCGATGCGTATTCTTGTGCACTGCGATGATCTCGTTTCGCACTTCACACTGAAGGCAGCAAGGAGAGGACGTTTCATCAGACGAGTGTTGAGTGCGCTAGTGGGGGCGCGGCATTCATCACGGGCTTGCCGAGTTTGTAAGCGCCGAGGTGAATTTCTAAGCGGCAATCAAGTCTCGACGACAGTTCGATAGCGGGGGAATGCAGTTCCTTCGCAAGGGATGAGTGATGAAATGTATGCTTGCGTCAGCAGGATCGGATGCGATCAGCGAAGGACCGGAGGGGCTGCGGTCGATTGCCGTCGCGCGCCGCGCCCTTCGCATCGCTCCGTGGCCAGCCACCGTCATTCTGCTCGGTATTGCATCACCCGCCAATGCTCAGGCGATTCCGGCGACCAACGACGAACTCGCACCGCCCTGGAATGCGCAGCGGATTTTCGAGCCGACCGCGCTGCCCGATCTGGTCGACCGGGATAGTCGGGAAGAAGTAGCGCCCGAGGACATGCCAGTGAGAAAGCGACAGCAACCTGGCTATGAACCCATCGGCATCCGCCAGGGATCCTGGATGTTCAACCCGTCGCTGATGACGGGCGCGCTCTATGACAGCAATGTGTTTGCCTCGAACACCCAGAAGCGCGGCGACGTCGCGGCGGTGGTCGAACCGAGCCTGCGTGCCCACACGCTGTGGGAACGACACGGCATCGACATCAAGCTCAATTCACGAACCACGGCCTATAACGAAAATTCGAGTCTCGACCAGACCGATGTGAGCCTGAAGGGCGCCGGCTGGATCGATATCGCCAATGACATGGTCGTGCTGGGCAGTTTCCAGATCGCGCATCTCAACGAGGGTGTGGGCTCACTGAGTTCGCCCGCCAATGCCGTGACGCCGACTCCTTATAACCTGATGTCCGGCGACCTGACCGTCCGCAAGGAATTCAACCGGCTCGCGACATCGATCGGCGCGCGGGTCGATTCGTACGATTACGGCACGGCGCGTGCGCAGGATGGCAATCTCATCGACCAGAGCAGCCGCGACGGCCAGATCTATGCGCTTCATGGCCGCGTCGATTATGCGTTCTCGCCGGTGCTCGGCTGGTTCGGCGGCGTCGAAGGCAACCAGCGCAATATCCGCGGCGTGCCCGGCCAGACGCTGGACTCCACCGGCTATCGCGCCCTGTCCGGCTTCACGGTCGGTTTCGGCAATCTGATCCGCGGTGAATTCGGCGGCGGCTATGTCGAGCAGCGTTTCGACAATCCCCTGATCGGCACCGTCGACGGACCATCCTATCGCGCCAAGCTCACCTGGAGCCCGACGCGGCTGATGGACATCCACGTCAAGGCCGAACAACTCGTTACGCAGACATCCGATACGAGTTCGACCGGCGTGCTGGCCAATGCCGTGCAGGTCGGTGTCGACTACGAACTGCGTCGCAACGTCATCCTGTCGCTGACGGGCGCCTATGAGATCGACCGCTTCTTCGGCCAGGCCCGCAAGGACCGCGTAACCACGACGAATGCCAGCGTGAAGTATCTGATGAACCGCTTCAGCGCGATCTCGGCCTATCACCGCTACACATCGCGCGACAGCGATATACCCACCTTCAGTTACGACAAACATCAGGTAGGGCTCAATGTTACAGCGCAATTTTGACCAGCCCTTTCCGGCGCCCCCGGAGCCGGTCCCGACTGCGGTTGCAGGCTGGCAGGCGCCGACCGTCGATCTCAGGGAGATGGCGCGCATCCTGCGGCGGCGCTGGCGTGCGGTCGTGTTGCCCGCCGCCGTGCTGGGCGGAATCGCGCTGGCATATGTCCTGACGGCCACCACTCTTTATACGGCGACCTCCACGGTGCTGGTCGATCCGCGCCGCGCCAATGTGGTCGAGACCAACCAGTCGGTGCTGACCAATTTCGGCACCGATGATGCGACCATCGAAAGCCAGACGCTGCTGATCCAGTCGCTGACCATTCTGCAGCGCGTGGCCGACAAATTGAAGCTGACGCAGGACCCCGAGTTCATGGCTAAGCCGGGCCTGCTCGATCCGATCCGGAACCTGTTTCGCAGCGACACCCCCGTCGACGGCGTGAGCCCGCAGGACGCCGCGCGCGCATACTCTATCTATCTGCTCCAGCGCCGCATGAAGGTGACACGGCAAGGCACGACCTTCCTGGTCGACATCGCCGTCAGTTCGGAATCGCCGCAAAAGGCGGCCACCATCGCCAATGCCGTCGCCGACGCCTATTTCGAGGAACAGGTGCGCGCCAAATATGACGCGACGCGTATCGCAGCCAAATGGCTCGGCGGCCAGATCGATGCGCTGAAGAATCGCGTCGTGACCTCGGAACAGGCGGTCGCGGATTATCGCGCCGCCAATAATCTCGCCGTCGCGCAGGGCGTGACCGTCAACGACCAGCAAATCACCGATCTCAACAACAAGCTGATTGCCGCCCGGGTGCAGACCGCCGAGGCGCGCGCCAAGTTCGATCAGGTGCAGCAATTGGCGAAAACCGGCGGCGATGCCGGCGGGCTCAATGCCGCCGTCTCCTCGGATATGGTGAGCAAGCTGCGCGCACAATATGCCGATATCGCCAAGAACGAAGCCGACCTGACCAGCAAATACGGTCCGCGGCATCCGCAGGTGGCCAATGTGCGGGCGCAGCTCAGGGACACGCAGCGGCTGATCAATGAGGAAATCGCACGCATCGTGCAAAGCACGACGCATGATTATGACGTCGCGAAATCCCGCGAGGCCTCGCTGCAGGACAGTTTCGACAAGCTGCAAGGCGTGTCCAGCACGTCCGGTCAGGCCGTGGTCCGGTTGCATGAGCTGCAGCGCGAGGCGGAAGCCAACCGCACGCTCTATGAGTCGTATCTGGCGCGCTCAAAGGAAACGACGGCGCAGGAAAGCCTGGAGATGCCGGACTCCCGCATCGTCAGTTCAGCCAGCGTTCCGCTGAAGCCGTCGGCGCCGAAGACGATGCTGATTCTCGGCTTGGCTATCCTGCTCGGCCTCGGCGGTGGCACCGTGCTGGCATTCCTGACCGACTATCTCGACGGCCGGATCAAGACCCTCGAACAGGCTGAAAACATATCGGGCGTCCCCGCTCTGGCAGCCTTGCCGTCGATCAGCAGCCGCGAACTCGCAGGACGCGCCAAACGCGGCCGCACCGAACTCGGCAATTACGATCCGCGCACCATGCGGCTGCTGCCGGCCGCATTGCAGCCTCCGCTGATGCGCTATGCCATCGAGGAGCCCGGCACATTCTTCGCCGAAGCGATCCGCGCCGTACGTCTGGCAATCCAGCGTGCGCGCAAGATCGACACGGTCAAGGTGGTGTTGGTGACGTCGGGCCTCGAAAGCGAGGGCAAGACAACCTTCGCCGGCAATCTCGCGCTGTCCTTCGCCACGCTCGGCATCAAGACGCTGCTGATCGACGGCGATCTGCGCAATCCCGGCCTGACACGCGCCGTCAGCCCCAATGCCGATGCCGGCCTCCTGCAGGTGGCGACTGGCGAGGTACCGCTGGAGCGCGCTATCCTGCTCGATCGCAGCACCGGCCTCTCGATCCTGCCCTCGCCTGCCATCAAGGACGTCGATGCCATCACCGAGCTGATGTTCTCGGAGCAAATTGTCGAGATCCTCGACCGCCTGAAACCGCATTATGAGCTGATCATCATCGACTCGCCGCCGCTGATTCCGCTGGTCGACGGCCGCGCACTGGCCGAACTCGCCGACCGGATTCTGCTGGCCATGGCCTGGGATAAGACACCGCGCGAGGTCGTCACCCACACCATGGAGCTGCTGGCTCCGGTGCATGACCGCATCCTCGGTACCGTGCTGACCCAGGTCGATCTCAGCAAGATCCGCTTCTACGATTATTATCGCAGCTCGGCCTATCTGAAGCCCTATGGCGTTGCCGCCGGTGCGGGAGCCGGGCGTTGACATTGGCCCGGACCGCACCGCTCAGGCTTCATCGCAACGGCGGTCTCGCCGCGGCAGGCCAGCGCGCGCGCATTCCGCAACAACGTCAGATCGTCAATATAGCCCAGCTCATCAATCTCATGATTGTGGGCGTTCTGCTCGGCGCCATCGTCGCGATCTTCACGCTGTCCGGCGGCGTTCTGACCAATCTCAAGATCCACTATCTGACACCCGGCGGCAATTTTCTGGAGAAGCTGCACCCCGGCACCTATGCGACTTTCATCGCGACGCTTCTGCTGCTGATGCGCGACGGCGATCCGATCGGCGAGATCAACCGCGCCTTCACGGACGCCAAGCTGCTGCTGGTGCATCTGTTCTGCTGGTTCGTGCTGCTGATCCAGATGTTCGTGCTGGAACGCCCGTTCACGGTCATCATCGACACATTCCTGCTGCCGGTCTTGCTGTGCCTGCTGATCTGGCGGCTGACGCCCGCGCAGCGGCGGCCGCTGGTCTGGGCCATCCATGCGACGCTGCTGCTCAACATCCTGATTGGCTATTACGAATATTTCTCCGGCCACCGCATCATTCCGCTGACGCTCGGCAGCGTGCTGGTGGTCGGTGAATGGCGCTCGGCCGCGCTCCTCGGCCATCCGCTCACGGCCTCGGGCATCGTCGGCGCCTATATCATGGCGCTGGTGCTGCGACCGGCCATCTGCCCGCCGATCCTGATCCGCGTGCCACTGATCGCCTTCAGTCTGGGCTCGCTAATGGCCTTCGGCGGCCGCACCGCGCTGATGACGGTATTGCTGGTGCTGGCCTGCCTCGGCCTGCTCGAAACGATCCGTCTGATCCGCGGCAAGCGCGTGCCGCTGCTGTTCGCGGTTGGCGCAATCTGCTTCATCTTTGTCGCTGCGGGCGTCGTGTTCGCCGCTTTCTATCTCGGCATCTTCGACAAGATGCTGCTGCGCTTCTCGTCCGACAAAGGCAGCGCCCTGGCCCGCTTTGCGACCTTCGACATGCTCAACCATTTCCAATGGAGCGAACTGATCCTCGGGCCCAATCCGGTTCGCGTGAATGCGCTGCAGTCGCAGCTCGGGCTGAATTACGGCATCGAGAATTTCTGGGTGTCCTGCATCGTGCAATTCGGCCTCATCCACACCATCCTGATCACGCTGGGGCTGACCTGCTTCTTCGTTGAACTTTTGCGCCGGTCCGATCGCGCCGCATGGGCCATCGTGCTGCTGATCCTGATGATCGCCGCGAGTTCCGTGAGTTTCTCGTCGAAGAACATCCAGCTGGCGCAGCTTGTCCTGCTCATCGCGCTGCTGCTGCCGCGCGAACGGGCACCGGCCAAGGCGCCGCCCCGTCCACTTCACGCGAGGCCGCCGATGGCCGCCCCGCATGTCCGCGCCATCCCCCGGGATCAGGAGTTCGCATGACCATCTATGTCGATCACACCCATCTCGGACGCCATGTGACCGGGCTCGAACGGATCACACTCGAGCTGTTCTCGGAGCAGGCGCTGGCGCCACTCGATGTCGTGCCCATCACCTCGCGCGGCACCGGGCAGATGGTCGCGACGCAGACTTTCGGTCTACCGATGCGCCTGGCGTCTCCCTCGTCGTTCCTGCTGTGCCCCGGCTTTCCGCCAAGCCCGCTGCTGCGGATGTTTTCATCGCGTGTGCTGCCCTATATGCATGACGACTTCCTGCTGACGCGACGGGCTGATCTCAATGCGCGTGCGCGACTCTATATGGCGGCGCCCTTCAGGATCGCGCTCAAGAACTATCCGCGCTTCCTGACCAATTCGCGCGACACCCAGCGCAAGCTGGCCGAGCATTGTCGTCCGGACGCCGAGATCACGCTGTATCGCCCGCCAGTGCGCAACGTGTTCAACCTGCAATCCGCCGAGCGCGCCGAACGCGAGCCCGAGACATCGCCGCTGCGCGTCGTGGCCCTCGGCACCGTGGAGCCACGCAAGAACTTCATCGCCGCGGCCAATATCGTCCGTGAACTGCGCCGGCACGGCTTTCCCGGCGCCACCCTCGATATCGTTGGCCGCAAGGGCTGGGGCGATGACTGGAAGACGCTGGAACGCATGTCGTGTGTGACCTTGCACGGCTACCAGTCGTCCGAGAATGTGACACGGATTCTCGATGAGGCCGATATCTTCCTGTGCACCTCGCATGACGAAGGCCTCGGCCTTCCCCTGCTCGAAGCCCAGTATGCCGGCCTGCCGATCGTGGCACCGAATGCGCCCGTGTTTCATGAGGTACTGGGAACATCCGGCATCTTCATCGATCCATCGGATCATGGCACCGCGGCGTCGCAGATCGGCGGGGCCATCGCGGCGTCTCGGTGGCGCAGGCAGTATGTTGCGTCGGCCACCGAGAACCTCGCGCGCTGGAACGCGCTGGCGGCAACCGACCACGACATAGTCATCGATCTGATCGCCGAACTTGCCGGCGGGCAGTTGGCCGGCCGTCGTCCGGCAGCGAAGCCCACCGTCGCGCATTAGAACCGTGACGCCGGCTTCCATGCCGCATCGGGACCACGCACGGTCCGTTCAACAGGGGATATGACTTCTTGCAGGATAGCGACACCAGCACACGACATCTCGACGGGCTGCGCATCGTTGCGGCCAGCGCCGTCGTGATCCTGCATTATTCCGATTACATCAAGGAACTGCCAATCGGTCGCTTCATGGTGGACCACACCTGGCACTTCAATCTGTTCGTCGACCTGTTCTTCGTCATCTCCGGCTTCGTCATTGCCAGCCAGTATCTGGCGAAGGTCGGCTCACCCGCTGCGGTCGGCCGCTTCCTGTGGCGGCGCCTCGCGCGGATCTATCCACTGCATCTGGCGACGCTGGCTTTCTACATCCTGATCGCACTGGCGCTTCATGCGGGCATTGCCAAGACCGACAATCCGGCGCGTTATCCGTTCTCAGACCTGCCGGCGCAGTTCCTGCTGCTGCACGCCATCGATGGCGACCGGCTGACCTTCAATTTTCCAAGCTGGTCCCTGTCGGCGGAGCTCTTCTGCTACGTGCTATTTCCGCTGATGGTGCTGACGATCGCGCGGAGCCGGACGGTGATCGTGGCCCTCGTGCTGTTGCCGCTGCTGGCCAACAGCATCTATGCCCTGACCATGGGCACCGAGCCCTGGCCGGACTGGATCAACAAGGGCGGCGCCTTCCGCGCTTTACCCGCCTTCAATCTCGGCATCGCCTGCTGGCTGTTTCGCGACAGGATCGCGCGGCTTCCGGCAATGCCCGGCCTGCTGACGGCCGCCCTCATCCTGTTCCTGATCTTCGGCGCGCAGCTCCCGATCATGGCGGCATTGGCGGTGATCTATCTCATCGCAGTGCTCGCCATCCATCACGACCTCTCCAGCCAGACCACGCTGTTCTCGCGCCTTGGCTTTGAGCGCTGGTCGTCGCTGACCTATTCCTCCTACATGCTGCATATTCCGGTCGCGACCGTCGTCCTCACGCTTGCGGCACGCTTCCTTGCCCCCGTCATTCCCGGCGGCAAGCTCGCCCTGGTGCCGCTGGCCATCGCCGTTCTTGCGGCCGCCAGTATACTGTCGCTGCGCTATTTCGAGACGCCCATGCGGCGTGCTCTCAATGAGGCTTATGATCGCCATTTCAGCACGCGAATTGCCGCGGCGACGGTGCCAAGGCAGACGTGACCTGATGGTGGATGCAACACAGACGATGCCCGGGACGGCGCGGCCGCTGGCTCAAACGAGGACGGCCAGCCGGGATGTGGCCATCGACAGCATGCGCGGCCTCGCCATTCTGATGGTGATCGGCATCCATTCACTGCAGCAACCGCTCGACGCATCGTGGAAGACCATGTTCGATGCGGCGCTGCGTCCCTGCGTTCCGATCTTCCTGTTTGCGTCCGGCTATCTGACCGCGCTGTCGGGCCGCGTTCCGCTCGGCAAGCGCGTGATGGCAGCACTGATCCCCTACACAATCGCTTTCGCCGCGGCCTATCTCTACATGGCACTGCAGAATCCGGCGATGGACCATCGACCGACAACGACGCTCGCCCGTTTCGTGCTCGCCTACGTCTTCGTGTATTACTATGTCTTCGTCTATCTCGGTTGTACGCTCATGCTCTGGCTGACGCTGTGGTTCGCCCATCACGTGCCGACCCAAGCCAATGAGCGACTGCGCATCGTCCTGATGCTTGCCCTCGTCTTCGGCCTGATCATCGGCAGCTATCTCGATCCCCTGCTGATCCAGCGCGGGCTGTCCGAAGGACTGATCGAGGAAGTGCGCATGCGCGACATCCCGTTCTGGTTCAGCTTCATGGCCCTGGGAATGCTGGTCGCCGCATCGACGGCGCGGCCGGCCCTTCCTGCGATGCGCCTGACACTCACTACTGCGGCGCTGCTGGCCTATGTGATCTATGCTGCGGTCCGAGTGCTGAAGATCGGCGACGCCGCCGATTATGATTCGATGGCGTTCTTCGGCTACGCCGCTGCGCTCTGCGTTTTGTTGCTCGCACTGGGCATCCGCGCGCCGGTCCTGGCCATGCTCGGATCCGGCAGCTACTTCATCTATCTCTGGCATATTTTCATTGTCATGGCCTTGCGCGATCATGGCGGACTGCGCCAGTTCGGCCCGGTTGCGGGGACATTTCTGATGTATGCGATCACCGTCGCCTTGAGCCTTGGCGCATTGCTCGCCGTGCAACGATGGGCGCCGCCCCGCGCGGCCCGCTGGCTCGGAGCCTGACCCATGCTGCTGAAGCGCACGATCCTTTATCTTCCGGCGCAAATCGTCGGACCGATGTTCCAGCTGATCGCGATGATCGTGTGGACCCATGTGGTCAACGAGCATACGCTGGGTGTAATCACGCTGATCACCGCAACGCATGAGCTGCTGCAGATCGCGTTCCTGGCGTGGTGGTCGCAATATGCGCTGCGCTTCTTCGGTCGCTATCAGGACGGCGAACAGGCGGAACGCTTCTATCGCACCGAGAACGTGGTCATCCTCGTATCGCTGTTGTTGCAGAGCGCCGCCGTGATCGGTGTGCTCTATACAGTCATTGCCACTGACACCAACCCTGCGCTGCTCGGCGCGACCGTCGCTTATGTCATCAGCCGCTCCCTCAATCTCTATATCGCCGAGCGTGCCCGGGTCAGGCACCAGATCGGCGTCTATTCGATCCAGCAGATCGTCGGACCGTCGATCGGTTTCATTCTCGGTCTGGTGCTGATCAAGCTGATCGGCCCGTCGCCGGAATGGCCGCTGCTGGGCTATGCCGCTGCGCAGCTCTTTGCCGCTTTGGTCGTCCTGCCGCGCATTGGCTACAGCCGCCGCCTGTGGCCGATCGATCGCGAGATCATTCGTCATGCGGTGAGCTATGGCATTCCACTGATCATCGGCGGCGCGCTGGGCTGGGTCGGCCTCAATGCCTCGCGCTTCATCGTCAACGACATGCTCGGCGTCGCCGCTGCGGGCCTTTTTGCAGTTGGTTACGGTCTGGGGCAGCGCGCCGCGGCGGTGGCCGCGATGCTGGTGACGGCGGCGGCGTTTCCACTGGCGGTCAAGAGCATGGAGCAAGGCGGCAGCAAGGCCGCGATGCGCCAGCTTGCCGACAACAGTGCGCTGCTCATCGGCATTCTGGCGCCGAGCATTGCGGGCATCTTCCTGCTCCGCGCCGAGATCGTGCATCTGCTGATCGCCACGCCATTCCAGCAGGTGACGCTGGCAATCCTGCCTCTCTCGGCCCTGGCCGGTTCGATCCGCAACATCCGCGCCCATTTCGGCGATCAGGTGTTTCTCCTGCACAGCAGGACGCAGCTGATGATCGTCGTCTCAAGCATCGACGCGCTGGTGACGATCGTGGCGAGCTTCATCTGCATCCACTATTGGGGACTCGTCGGCGCGGCCGGCGCGACCGTGCTCTCCGCCATTGCCGCGGCGCTGGTCAGCTTCATCATCGGCTTCTCGAAATTCGGCCTGACCCTGCCCTGGGCGCATCTCGCCCGCATCGTCATCGCAACCGGGGCCATGGGGGCGCTGCTGACGCAACTGCCCGAAGCGCCAAACCATGTCCTGCTGGCGGCCCATGTCGCCGCGGGCGCGGCGATCTATGTGCTGGTCCTTGCCATCCTTTACGGGCCGACATTGCTTCGGATGCTGCGCCGGCAGCCGCAACTCTCGGAGCTCTGATGTCGCGAAAATGTCACGACCGTTTGGCGGTCTCCAGGGCACGGGCCATTGCGTACCACAGCGGCTTTTTCTGCATGTTCTCATCGAACGGCAGCGGCCGCGGCAGTCGCTCTGCGAGAGGATTCTTCTTTCGCGCGGCGTCCGTATAGAATGAATAGTGATCGGACAGCTGCCACGCGATCACAGCCTTGACCGCCGGAACCTGCAGCACCGTTTCGAGGAATTTCCCGCCGGTCTCCGCGATCATCTTGTCGCGCGTGGCCACGTCATCGGGAAACGTGTCGTCACGAACATCGAATTCGGTGATGTAGATATCGACCTTGCGTTCGGCCAGCGCGTGGACGAATTCCAGGAACCGCTGGGGATCATGCGGATAGCGCGGCTGCAAGTGGCCCTGCAGGCCGACGACATCGAGCCGGACTCCCGCGTGCTGCAATTCATCGACCAGACGCAATAATCCGGCGCGCACTGCAAGACCGACATCGTCATCGCGTTCCGCCTGTGCCTCATTGAGCACAAACTTGGTCTTCTTATCCACCGCGCCGGCGCGGGCGAAGGCGCGCTTGATATAATCGGTTCCAAACGCATCGTACCACGGGCCGAGACGATAGCCGCCGGGCGCCTTGTGACCGGGCCAGAACGGCTCATTCACGACGTCCCATGACTGTAATTTTCCGGCGTACCGTCCCACGACTTCATCGATATAACTATCGAAGAAGGCCTGTCGCTCCGAATTGCTCATGGACTTGATCCATTGCGGAACCCATTCGTTCCAGATCAAACAATGACCGCGCATTGGAATGCGATTGCTCGCACAAAATTGCAGCAATCGATCAGCGCTCTCGAATCGCTTCGGGCCGGCCATCGGCGCAAGCGTGCCCATTTTCAGAGCGATGTCCGTCGTTATAATTTTCGTCTGTGTTGTGTAAAGCTCACGATATCCAACATCCTTGTCGATCACCGGCCCCGCAGCCGCGCCGAACATCAAACCATTTTTTGCCGCAATCGTACCAAGGCTCTGCGTTTGCGTCGCGCCGAGTGCATGTCGTTGCATAGCAAGCGTCGCGCCGGCGATGACTGCGAGCGACTTTCTCCTTGAACATTCGAACATATCCACTCTCCATCGATTCAAAATCGTGACTGCTATCTTTCGATATTGCGCGACAGCATCGCCATCGTTGCGTCGCAATAGTTCGTTTTGATGGCATCACGTCGAGGAGATGATTTTCGACTCACCCTCTTTCTTCGCTGCATCTGTAGCAAGCAAGTTGTGTACTTCGTTCACGCGTAACTCGGCCACATCGTCATCAGGGGAGCGACATGTTGCAGACGCAGGCGCCACACGCCCAAAATCTCACCGTTGACGGTGTCACCGTCAATATTTCGTCACTCGACGAAGCCGTTTCATCGATCGTGGAAGCGGCCGAATGCGGCGATAACTTCAGCGTATGCACGCTCAATCTCGATCATGTCGTCCATCTGCAACAAAAGCCGGACTTTCGCGCGGCCTATCGGCGCGCACGCTTCGTGACTGCGGATGGTTTTCCGATCGTCATTCTCAGTCATCTGCTCGGCAAACCCATTTCGCGAACAACCGGCGCTGATCTTGCTGCTCCCTTGTGCGAAGCTGCAGGCAAGAAAGGGCTTCCCATCTTTCTGTTCGGTTCCGACAGGCCGACACTGGACAAGACGACAGCGGAATTGCGTAAGCGATATCAGGGCTTGCAGATCGTCGGCACATTTGCGCCCGGTCGCAACTTCGATGCCTATTCAGCGGAGGCGGATACAGCGATTGCACAGATCCGCGCATCCGGTGCAAAGCTCTGCTTTCTCGCGCTGGGCGCTCCGCGACAGGAAGTGTTTGCCTCGCGTTGTATCGATGAGCTGGACGGCACCGGCTGCCTCTGTTTCGGCGCGGCGCTCGACTTCATCGCAGGTACGCAAATTCGCGCACCCATGTTCACCCAGCGGACCGGCCTCGAATGGGCGTGGCGCATGTTGCGCAATCCGCGCCGCCTTGCGCCCCGTTACGCGCGCTGCGCTGCCGCCGTACCACGTTTGATCGCCAGTACGCTTCCACAAATCCTGAACGCCCGCATGAGGAAAGCCGCATGACCTCGACACTTACTCTGGGGCTTCGCGCCCGGAACGCCGCACCGGCCAAGCAACGCTATCAGATCTGTCTCATCCACCCGTTCGATCCGCGTGGCCAGAAGGTGGGTGGGCTGGAGACCTATATCCGCGACTTCATCACCTTCCATCCGACGGACACGGACATCCTGTTCGTCGGCGTGGATTCGATCGGCGACCTCAAGCTTGGCGAAGTGCGACGGCTGACGTTCCGCGGGCGCGACTTCGACTTTCTCCCGATCCTGCACTATTCCGACCAGCAGGCCCGAGAGGCCGCGCGCACCATCCGCTCGTCACTGACCGGCCAGTTCTTCATGGCCTTGCTGCGTTACTTCGGCCCGGTCTCGCGGTTAATTCGCGAACGCGGCTGCACGGTCGATCTGCGCCGCGTCGAGTTTTCCTGGCTGCCGACGCTGCTGCGCCGCCCGTTCATCCAGATGCTGCATGGCGAGGGTGCGCCGAAGCTGCAGATGGATTCGCTCCTGAAGAAATATTCGTTCGTGCACAATATCGGTGAGCGTTTCGCCGTCACGACCAGCGCGAAGTTTCTGTGCGTGAACCCGTTCATCACCGAGCGGCTGCAAAAGACATATCCCGGTCAGAGCGGCAAGATCGACACCCTGTGGACCTGGGTCAATACCGACATCTTCAAGCCGCAGCCGTTTCCGGCGATGACCGAACCGTTCCGGATCATCTTCGCGGGGCGCCTTGACGAGTTCAAGGATCCGCCGTTGATGTTCAGCACCATCGCCCGCCTGCGCGAGCGGCTGCATGGCCATCTCGAATTCCACTATATCGGGACCAGCGATCCGCATCGCTTTGCCGAATTCGCCGCGATCGAAGACATCACCATCCGGCACGGATTCAAGGACGCCGTCGGCATGGCCGCCACATTGGCCAATGCCCATGCAGGCATCCTGACGTCGGAATTCGAGGGCATGCCGCGCTGTGTGCTCGAGACGCTTGCGGTCGGCCGCCCGGTCGTCGCCGTGCATCTGCCGCAACTGGAATCGGTGATCCATGATGGCGAGAGCGGTTACCTGATTTCGCGTAGCGCGTCGCGCGACGAGATGATCGAGAACCTGGCCCAACGTTTCCTCGATACCCGCGACGCGATCGGCACCGGCGAGATCAAGCCGGCGCAGGTTGCCAGCGCCATCAATGATTTCACGCCGGCCACGCAACTGGCGCGCGTCTTCACCTATCACCAGGACATCCAGAATTCGCGCAACATGACGATGACGCCCTCCGCGGCACACTGAGGCTATTTGTGAATATCCTGTTGCTATCGAGCGAATATGCTCCCGCACGTGGCGGGATAGGCACCTATGCCCGCGAGATCGCCCTGGCTGCAACACAGCTCGGCGCGCGGGTGACGCTGGTCGCTCCCGATTACGCACAGGATACGTCAACCGATGATCGCGCCATGCCCTTCGCAATCCACCGCTTCAGCGGCGGATTGCATTCGGCGCGTGATCTGCCCGCCAAGATCATGCTGGCGCGCAGCCGCATCGGTACGGCGCCGTACGATGTGGTGCATGCTGCCGACTGGCCGTTCTTTATCCCGATCGCGCTGGCCCGCGGTCGCACGCCGGCGCGGATGCTGATGACCGTGCACGGTACGGAGATCAACGAGACGCAGACGCCGCTGAAGCGGCTGGCGATCCGCTGCAGTGGCGTGTTCGGGCCACGCACCGAGGTCGCTGCCAATAGCAACTTTACACGCGACCTGTTCCGCAAAAGATTCGCAATCGACGAACGCCGCATCCATGCCATTCGCCTTGGCGTCTCCGATTTCTGGTCCGGCCGGCGCACCGATCGCGCCGCCACGCGTGCGATCTACGACATTGCGCCCGACCGGATCGTCATGGTGACCGTGGCGCGGCTCACGCGGCGCAAGGGACACCACCTCACGCTCGCCGCACTCACGCAGCTTCCTGACGAATTGCGTCAGCGCGTCACCTGGCTGGTCATCGGTCCACAAGGCGAGGCTGACTATGTCGATGAGCTTCGCGGCATGATCACGGCGTCGGACTGCGACATCAGACTGCTCGGCGCGCTATCGAATGAAGAAATTCGTGCCATCTACGGTGCGGCGGACTTCTTTTGTCTCACCGGCGTGCCGGAGTCGTCCGGCCGCGTCGAAGGCTTCGGTCTTGTCTATCTCGAGGCCGGTGCCACAGGCTTGCCGAGCGTGGCGAGCAATATCGGCGGCGTGCCCGATGCGGTGCTCGCCGGCCAGTCAGGCCTTCTGGTGGCTCCCCGCGTCGACATGATCACCAACGTGATCCGGCAACTGGCCGAGGACGACGCGCTGCGGGCACGTCTCGGCGCGGGTGCCGCCGCCCATGCGCGTGATCTGTCGTGGGAACGCTGTGCCGCAGAAACCTATGGCCTGAAGCGACGATCGTCATCGGGGGATGCGTTGCAGACCGGATCGGAGCTGAGGGCATCGGCATGAGACAATTTGCCGCTATCATCGCACTGCTCGTGCTCACCGCAGGTGCCGCACAAGCCGACAACTGCAACAAGAGCCGGGAATATCTGCTTGGCGGCCTTGCAGGCGATCTCACCATGCCGCCCCAGGTCTATGAAGGCCTGTTCAAGGTCTGCACCGAGACGGCGACGATGCCGAACGTCAAAGACGCCTACATCCTGAAGGATGGCGGCATCGCGGTGATCCCCAAACAGGACACGGTGCCCGCCACGGCGGCGACGCTGTCGCGATTCTGCGAGGCCAACCCCAGAGCCACGCTACGCTTCATCTCCGCCAAGGAGCTCGCGCTCACGAAATCGACGTCGGGCATTGTGCAGATGTCGTCAGGCTCCGCAACATCGTGTAAGAAGATCAAGGGTCTCACCTGAGCCAGAGGGAAATGCCGCCATGCTGAAGCGCATCTTTCGCTCCTCCTCCGAGACGTTCCGGACACGCTCCCCGGAGCGCGATCGCATCACCGATGAACGGCTGGTTCTCGCCATTGCGGCGACCATCGACTCCGGCATGCGCAGCGCAGAATACGAGCATGACGGCCTGAAGCGTCGGCTGGAAGACGTCATCTCCATCGCGGCAATTGTCGGCGGTAACGAGATCGAGGATGTCAACAGCCAGGCTGACCCGCGGGCGGAGCTCCTGCAAAAATCGGACGACGAGATCCGCATCGGCGAAGCACGGCTGCGGACGCTCGAGACCAATATCGAACATTTCAGATCGCTGAAGCGGGACCTGAGACGGCGCTTTCCGGGCATCAATCTCGACGCGGCTGCGCCAGCGCCGAAATAGAGCCTTTCCGCCGGTCAAGGGCTTGGACGATCGGCATGTCATGCGCGGTCAGCGACGGCGCGCGCCCTCCGGCATCATCGATACATCGTAGCCGAGTTCGATGCGATCGGGCATACTGCTCGTGCAGATGTTATCCCACCGCGTCGCTGCCATCACCCCTGCAGGCCGTGATCGACCGCGCATAATTGAATCCCGCCACCACGGCCCCGCCGAGCTGGGGATCGACCGGAGTATCCGCATCCATGACTGATCGCGCCGACGCCATTGCCGCCAGGATCGAGACCTTCATCCGCGCCGATGTCATCCCCTACGAGAAAGATCCACGGACAGGACCTCACGGCCCGAGCGACGAACTGGTGCAGGAGCTGCGCGACAAGGCACGCAAGGCCGGCGTTCTGACCCCGCACATTCTTGCGGATGGATCGCATCTGACGCAGCGCGAAACGGCAAAAGCCCTGATCAAGTCCGGTCTTTCGCCGCTGGGCCCGCTGGCCTGCAACACGATGGCGCCCGACGAGGGCAATATGTATCTGCTCGGCAAGGTCGGCACCGCCGAACAGAAGACGCGTTTTCTGGAACCGCTGGTGTCGGGCAAAGCACGTTCGGCATTCTTCATGACCGAGCCGGCAGACGCTGGCGGCGCAGGCTCCGATCCGTCGATGATGCAGACCACCTGCAGGCTCGATGGCAATCACTGGGTGATCAACGGGCGGAAGAAGTTCATCACCGGCGCGGAAGGCGCCAGGGTCGGCATCGTCATGGCGAAGTCCGAGGACGGCGCCTGCATGTTCCTCGTCGATCTCCCTGATCCTGCGATCCGCACCCTGCGCGTGCTGGATACGATCGACAACTCGATGCCCGGCGGCCATGCCGAGATCGAGATCGACAACCTGCGTGTCCCCGCAGACCAGATGCTGGGCGCGTCAGGCGACGGTTTCAAATACGCGCAGATCCGCCTCAGCCCGGCGCGCCTGTCGCATTGCATGCGCTGGCTGGGTCTTGCGATCCGCGCCAACGAGATCGCCACCGACTATGCCTGTCGTCGCCATGCGTTCGGAAAAGCGTTGATCGATCACGAAGGCGTCGGCTTCATGCTGGCGGAGAACCTGATCGATCTCAAACAGTCGGAACTGATGATCGACTGGTGCGCGGACGTACTCGACACCGGCTCGCTCGGCACGGCCGAAAGCTCGATGGCCAAAGTCGCCGTGTCGGAAGCGCTGATGCGGATCGCCGACCGTTGCGTGCAGGTGATGGGCGGCACCGGCGTTTCGGGTGAGACGATCGTCGAACAGGCCTTCCGCGAAATCCGCGCGTTCCGCATCTATGACGGCCCGACCGAAGTCCACAAATGGTCGCTCGCCAAGAAGATCAAGCGCGAATGGAAGGCGGAACAGCAATGACGCACACGGCGGAAGTAACCGCCCGAGATACCCGGCTCGCGTTCGCGAGAAGACCGGTATCTCGAGCGTCGACAAGGGACGTGAGGGCTGTCGCTGCTATTCGACCTTGCCCATTTCCTTGAGCACTTCATTGGCGGCCTTGAAGGCGTCGAGGCCAGCCGGGATCCCGCAATAGACGGTAGCGTGCAACAATACTTCCTTGATCTCATCCACAGTGACGCCGTTGGTGATCGCTCCGCGGGTGTGCAGCTTGATTTCGGGCGCGCGGTTCAAGGCCGTGAGCATCGCCAGGTTCAGCATGCTGCGGGTCTTGCGATCGAGGCCGGGACGATTCCAGGCATAGCCCCAGCACCATTCGGTGGTGATGTGCTGGAACGACATCATGAAGTCATTCGTCGACTGCATCGACTTGTCGACATAGGCCGCGCCGAGCACTTCGCGCCGTGCGGCAAGACCGATATCGAACATTCCACCGAGGGTGATCGTCTGATCGTAGCTCATGTTTATTCCTTCCATTTGCGATTGCCAGGGGTCGACGTCGTTCGCCCGTCTGCCTCGATCATATGCCGAGATAGGCCGCGCGAACGGCAGGATTTTCATTCAATTCTGCAGACGTGCCCTGCAGTGCGATGCGACCGCTTTCCAGCACATAGCCGCGTGTCGCGACATCGAGCGCCAGTCCGACATTCTGCTCGACCAGCAGGATCGACGTTCCACGGCTGTGGATCTTGGTGAAGGCGTCGTGCATCTCCTCGACCACCTTCGGGGCGAGACCGTGGCTCGGCTCGTCGAGCAACAGCAGTTTCGGCTTCAGCATCAAAGCGCGGCCCACCGCGACCATCTGCTGCTCGCCGCCGGACAGCGTGCCGGCCAGCTGGCTGCGACGTTCGCGCAGACGCGGAAACAACTCGAAAATGCCTTCCATGCGCGCCGGCAGGTCGTCGGCATGGCGCGCCGTGAAAGCACCGAGCAGCAGGTTTTCCTCGACCATCATGTCGGGGAACACATGGCGGCCTTCGGGAACATGCGCGATGCCAAGCGTCGGGATGTCGTGCGATGCGCGACCGGAAAGATCATTGCCGGCAAAGCGGAGGATGCCGGTGACATGCGGGACCATGCGCGAGATGGTGCGCAAGATGGTACTCTTGCCGGCGGTATTGGCGCCGATGATGCAGACGAATTCGCCTTCCTGCATCTCGAGGTCGATACCGTGCAGCACCTCGATCTCGCCGTAACCGGCATTCAGGTTTCTGATTTCGAGCAATGGCTGAGGCGCGATCATTTGTGGGCCTCCATCGACCGACCCAGATAGGCTTCCACCACGTTCGGATCGTTGGCGATCTGCTGCGGCGTTCCATCGGCCAGAAGGCGGCCGAAATTGAGGACCAGGATGCGATCGCAGATGGTCATGATCGCCCGCATGTGATGCTCGACCACCAGCAAGGTAATGCCGTCATCGCGCAATGATCTGATCAGATCCATGATCTCCTGCATTTCGACCGGGTTGAGGGCGGCCATGACCTCGTCAAGCAGCAGCACCTTCGGGCCGGTGCACAGTGCCCGCGCCAGTTCGACCCGCGCGCGTTCGGGAAATGACAGGTTGCCGGCCTGCTTGTGCGCGACGGATTTAAGCCCGACGCGGTCGAGGCAGATCAACGCCTGTGCACGTGCGGTCTCCACGTCATGGCGCAGCAGACCTGCGGTCAGCACGTTGTCGAGCACCGAACTTTCGGCAAACAGCGCCACGTTCTGGAAGGTCTTGGTCATGCCCAGTGCCGCGACCTTGTGCGGCTTCTGGCCGACCACACTGGTGCCGTCGAGCTGGATGCTGCCGCTGTCAGGGCGAATGAGTCCCACCAGCGTGCTGAAGAACGTCGTCTTGCCAGCGCCATTGGGGCCGATCAATCCGACGATCTGGCCCTTCGGAACCGAGAAGGTGACATCTGACAGGGCCTGCAGGCCGCCGAAGCGGCGCGAGATGCCACGCACATCGAGAATTGTCATGAGCGTGCTCCCGTCAGCCGCGCCTTCAGCGCGTCAAACACGGTGATGAAACCTCGGGGCCGCCACAAAATGACGGCGATCAGGATGATGCCGAAGATCAATTGCGACAGGCCGGCCGCGCCCGACGAAAACAGATCATTCATCAGCTCCTCGACCGGTACAATAAACAGCGCCCCGAGGATCGGGCCGATGGCCGTTCCCACGCCACCGAGAATTGCGATCAAGGCCACACGAATGGAGATCGAAGCGGCGTTGAACACCGTATCCGGATCGAAGAACACCGCGACCTGCGCGTAAAGCGTACCGAGCATCGCCATCAAGACGCCGGAGATCACCGCGGTCTGCAGTTTCACCTTGGTCGTATCGATACCGATCACCTCCGCGGCAGCCGGGTTCTCCTTGATGGCACGCAGCCGGTAGCCCATCGCGCCGCGACGGATGACTTCGAAAATGGCCGTGACGATGACCAGCGCCGCCAGGGCGATGTAGGCGTGCGGCAGCAGCTGCTTGAATGAATAGCCCAGGAAATTCGGCGGCACGAAGGGCACCGAGATGCCGACGGGACCGCCCGTCAGCGGCGCCCAGACATTGGCGATGACGCGCATGACTTCACCAAAGGCCAGCGTCGCCAGTGCAAAGTAATGTCCCTGCAGCCGCATGGTGGGAATCGCGATGATCAATGCGGCGACGCCGCCGAGCACACCGCCGGCGAGCATGCCAAGCCACGGGCTGATGCCGAACTTCAGCAGCAGCAGCGTGGACGTATAGGCGCCGATACCGAAGAACGCCGCATGACCGAGCGAGGTCTGGTTCGCCAGCCCGCCGATGATATTCCAGGCCTGCGCCATGGCCGCAAACAGCAGCGTGAAGGTGAGCACGCGAATCCAGTACCCGGTGGGACTGAGCAGCAGCGGCAACACACAGGCGACCGCCAGAACGGCCGCAATCGCAATCCAGCGTTTCATCGGCTAGCTCCCACCAGACCTTGCGGCCTGACCGCGAGCACGAGAATGAAGACGAGGAACAACACCAGATTCTGCAACTGGATCGGAAAGAACAGTGACGACAACGCCTGAATGACACCAACCGCAAGTCCGCCCACGACGGCGCCGGCAACGCTGCCGAGACCGCCAAGCACCACCACGGTGAACATCAACACCACATACTGACCACCGACGCCCGGGAACACAGTGACATAAGGCAGGATCACTGCACCGCCAAAGGCGGTGAGACCGACGCCCAGGGCGAACGCCATCTTGTACATCAGCGCCGTATCGATCCCCATCAACTGTGCGGCCATGGGGTTCTGCGCCGTCGCACGCATTGCCCGGCCGAACCAGCTGGTGCGCATGAACCACCACAGCGCCACGCCAGATGCCAGCGACATGCCAAAGGCGATCAGATAGGGCACGCTGATGAACAGCGAGCCAAGCGACAGCGACATGGTCTGATAGGACGTGGTGACCGACCGGAATTGCGAGCCGAACAGCAGCAGCGACCCGTTCTCCAGCACGATCAGCAGACCGACCGTCAGAAAGATCTGCGCCACCGACGGCGCCTTCAACACTCGCGCAATCAATTGCCCCTGCACCAGCCAACCGATGCCGAATGCCACCGCAAACGACAACGGCGCAGCCAGCACCGGATCAAGGCCGAGATAGGCCCATGCGAACCAGGACACGAACATGCCGATCATCAGGAATTCCGCCTGTGCGAAATTCACGATGCCCATCACGCCGTAGACCAGCGTCAGGCCGATGGAGATGACGGCGTAAACGCCGCCAACCAGCAACCCGTCGAGTATTGCTTGAAGAAATGACACAGGGATCTTTCGTTAGCTCGTCAGGATTTCCAGACCGCGGTGCCCTTGGCGACGTCCTTCGGCCAGACCGTCACGAGCTCCTTGTTACGCCACTGCACCATCACCGGAACGGACAGGACGTTGAGGCCGGTACTGTCGAATTCGACGGCGCCGCCGGTCATCGTCTTGGTCCAGCCACCGGTGAACTTGGCGCCGCGCAGCGCCATGGTGACGTCCTCGGCCTTGGCCGACTTCGCCTTCTCGATGGCCTGCACCAGTACGTCGAGCGCAACGGCGTGTTCGAGCGCCTCGTGCACCATGAAATAGCCGTAGCGCTTGCGGAAACGTTCGGTGAGATCGGGCGCGAGATCGTAATTGGCCGGCGCGATCGAAAGGACGTTCTCTGCAAACTCGCCAAGACCCTTCTCGAAATCCGGAATGACGTAACCGGCTGCGCCGCCGATCGCCGGCATGGTGATGCGCTGCTGGCGCATGGTGCGGATCAAGAGCAAGCTGTCATTGAGATAGGACACCGGGAACACGGCCTGCGCACCGGACGCGCGCAGCTTGTTGATCAGCGGCGTGGTGTCGGTGATCCCCAGCGGATAGGCGTCATCCATGGCGATCTCGATATTCGCCGCCTTGGCTGCCGCGCGAAGGCCTGCCGCCTGCGCGGTGCCATATGCCGTGTCCTCATACATGATCGCGATCTTGTCGATCTTGGTGCCGGAGGCCTGCGCAATCGCCAGCGTGTAGTCGAGCTGCGCTTTGCCGAGCGCCGACGCCTTGGCAACGATCTGGAAGATGTTCTTGAAGCCGCGGCCGGTGATCTGGTCTGCGAAGGACATGGTGAGCAGCGGAATGTCGCGGCGCTCCGTAACCTCCGAAATCGCAATGGTCAGCGACGATGCAAAGGCACCGAGAATCGCCGTGACGTCATTCTGGGTGATGAGGCGCTGCGCAACGGTGCCCGCCGTGGTCGGCGTCGACGTCGCATCGGCGACGATCAGATTGATCTTGGCGCCGCCGAGCGCCTTGATGCCGCCGGCTGCATTGATCTCGTCGGCGACCAGCTCGATGCCGTTGCGTGAATTGATACCGAACTGCGCATTGGCGCCGGACAGCGGCATGATGACGCCGATATTGACCGGCTTGGCCTGTGCGCGCGCAGGCGACAGCACCATCGGGCTCGCCAGCAGCGAAGCCGTTCCGGCCAGCAGCGAACGGCGGCTCAGGCCGCCACGATGGGAAGTTGTCTTGGACATGGGCGCTTTCTCCGGATGCAGGAACGGCCTTGGCGGCTTCGTCGCTTATTCGACACAAAACAGACGAGCGGTCAAGCTGCTTGACAGATTGTCTGATAGGCGGTCAATTGACGCATGGCCAAGATCGAATCGGACCTCAATGTCTCGCGGGAATCGACCAGCCTGCGACTGCTGGTTGAAAACAGGCTGCGCTCCGCAATCGGAAGCGGGCTGTTCAAGCCCGGCCAGCGGCTGATCGAACGTGAATTGTGCGAACAGGTCGGCGTCGGCCGCACCTCGATCCGCGAGGCGCTGCGGCAGCTCGAGGCAGAAGGGCTCGTCACCACGATCCCGCATCGCGGCCCGATCGTCAGCACCATCAGCGTCGAGGAAGCCGAGCAGCTCTATGATCTGCGCGCGCTGCTGGAAGGCTATGCCGGGCGTGAATGCGCGCGGCTGCGCGATCCCGAGATCATCGCCCGGCTACGCAAGCAGTTCGTTCAGATGGGCGCAGTTGCCGGCCAGGAAGACCGCAGCGACCTGTTGGCCGCCAAGACCGAATTCTATGCCGCGCTGCTCGAAGGATGCGGCAACACCTTCGTCGAACGTTTTCTCAAGATGCTACTGAACCGCGTCACTGTGTTGCGGATGACGTCGATGACCCAGTCCAACCGCATCGGCCGCAGTCTTGCCGAAATCGAGACCATCCTTGTCGCCATCGAGGCCGGCGACCAGGATGGCGCCGAGCAGGCTTGCGTCCAGCACATCAAGAATGCCGCCGCGATCGCGCTGGAAGCGTTGCGGCGCGATAATCCCTGAATGGCGCAGCCACCCGCTGCCCGCGAAGTATCCGGTAAGATAAGAACGTAAAGAGGAACGCCCCGTGTCGAATTCAGCCGCCATCAATCCGCCTGCCAAGATCGCCGTCATTGGTCTCGGCAATATGGGACGCCCCATGGCTGCATGCATTGCGCGCGCCGGATATCAGGTCGTCGGCTTCGATACATTCGCCGAAGCACGCGCCAAATATGCCGAAGCCGGCGGCACGTCGGCCGCGACCGTCGATGAAGCCGTCAAGGATGCAGCCGCCGTCATCACCTTGCTGCCCGATGGCAAGATCGTTCGCGCTGCCGTCGAGGGCTTCAAGGCCAAGCTCGCACCGGGCACGGTGGTGATCGACATGAGTTCGTCCGCACCGATGGGCACGCGCACGCTCGGCGAAGAACTGATCGAAGCAGGTCTCGCGTTCATCGACGCGCCGGTATCAGGCGGCGTGAAGCGCGCCATCGACGGCACGCTGGCGATCATGGCCGGCGGTGATGGCACGACCATCGATCGCGCAGATCCTGTGCTGAATGCCATGGGCAAGTCGGTGTTTCGTACCGGTCCGCTCGGCTCCGGTCACGCCGCCAAGGCGCTGAACAACTATGTCTCGGCCGCGGGCCTCGCCGCTGCCGCCGAAGCCGTTGCCATCGGCGGAAAATTCGGCATCGACCCGAACGTTCTCGTCGACGTGCTGAATGCCTCCACGGGACGCAACAACTCGACCGAGAACAAGCTCAAGCAATTCATCATTCCCGAGAAGTACACATCGGGATTTGGGCTGGCCCTGATGGCGAAAGATATCCGCACCGCTGACGAACTCGCCCACCAGATCGGCGTCAATGCGCCGCTGGCAGATGAAGTCGCCGCGCTGTGGGATGCCGCGCTGGAGAAACTCGGACCATCGGCCGACCATGTCGAGATCGGTCGCTATCTCACTGCCAAGAAGTAGGTGACACCGGGCATGAGCCTGATCGACGAGCTGCGCAATCGACTTGCGGTCGCGATTGCCGCGCCGGAGGTGCAGTCCTTTGCACGCGGACTGGATCTTGAGATCCAGTTTAGGATCGACGAGGCCATCGTCGCGATCGCTTGTCGCAGCAACCAGCCGGTTGTCAGCATACCCAGCCATGCACCGGACATCGCGCTATCCGGGCCAGCCACGGCATGGCTGAAGGTGCTGGCGCCCTGCCCGCCGCCGACCTATCATTCGTTTTCATCGATCCAGCTGCGCAACACCAGCTTCACCGTGACCGGCAATGCGCTGGTCATTGCGCAGGCCCGGGCATTTCTCGAGGCCGTGTTCGCAAATCTGACGATGCCGGCCGCGCATGCGGTCGAAGTCGATCTCACGCGCCTTGAAGGCCGCTATCACCGCGTGCACAGCGCCGGCGGGCAGATTGCCGAAATCTATTCAGAAGCCACGGGCACCGGCAGGCCGGTGCTGTGTCTGCATACGGCGGGTGCAGATACCAGACAGTTTCACGGCGTCATGTGCGATCCGGAACTTGGACGCGACTGGCGCCTGATCGGATTCGACATGCCGCATCACGGCCGCTCGATGCCTCCGATCGGTTGGGACGGCAGCATCTATCAGCTCGATCAGCCGATCTATCTGGACTGGTGCGCGAGCTTCATCGAACAGGCGATCGGCGAACCCGTTGTAGTGATGGGCTGCTCGATGGGCGCCGGCATCGCCATGGCGCTCGCCGCAGAGCGACCCGATCTCGTGAAGGCCGTGATCGCGCTCGAAGCGCCTTTGCGCCCACGCGGCCGTCGTAACGACTATCTCACGCATGCAGGCGTCAATGGCGGCTGGCATTCGGCAGCCTATGTGCGCGGATTGATGAGTCCATCCAGCCCCACTGAGGATCGTCGCCGCGCCGCATGGATCTATTCGCAGGGTGCTCCGGGCATCTATGACGGCGATCTGGCTTTCTATTCCGACGAGTTCGACGGCGAGCAGATCGCCAAGCTCATCGATGGCCACAAGATCCCCGTCCATCTCCTGATCGGTCACTACGACTTCTCCGCCACCGTGAGCGATGCCTATGCGCTCGCCGAATGGATCGAGGGCGCGGTGGTGACAGAGATGCCGGAGCTCGGGCACTTTCCGATGACGGAGAACCCGCCAAAGATGCTTGAGTATCTGCGACCTGTCTTTGCGGCACTCAGGCGCTAGGCCTTTCGAACATCCGCTTCGCACCAGAAGGCCACTTTGCCTTGACATCATTCGGCGAAGCGATCCGATCGCGGCCAGCAATCGCGCTGTGCTGCGAACTCCATCTCAAGCGACTCGAGTTCGACCTCGCCGATGGCGTACTCCCGAAGCGCCCCCTGCGTGTGTCGAACACGGCCATGAGAGATGGAACATTCTCATGGATAGACGCAGTTGATGCCGTCGGTGAAATACACCGTGCCGGATGAAGCTGGTCCTATGCTGCTGCAACGTTGGTTCGCAGGGCCGTTTAGAACGTTGCCCGTCGAACCGGACATGAAGCTGCTCCTGTCCCCGGGAAGGATCGCCGCACCACCGATCGGGCCAAAGATGTTGTCCGTTACGACGGCCGAGGCGTCCCAAAGATAGATGCCCAGCGCGTCGGTCCCCGAGGTCGTGATGTTGTTGCCACGAACATGGGCAGTACGCGAGTTCGTGATTGCGATGCCCGCACCTTGATCGCCCGACCTCGTAATCTGGTTGCCAATGACCCGGCCATTATTTGAATCGAGCAACTGCGCAGCAACACCACCCTCGCCCGACGACGCGATCCGGTTGCCCATCGCCTGGCTATTATCGGACCGCAGGAACATCACACCCACAGCAAATTCACCCGTCGTGATGCTGTTGCCAAACACAACCGCTCCGTTTGCGCCATCGCCAAAAATTCCGTGTTCATCGCCGGCCCCGGTGGAAGAGTTGGCCACGGTCAACCCGCCAACGACACTCCCCGCACCGACGCGGATGATACCCTCGCCCAGCCCCCCGGCACTTGCGTGCCCGCTGATGACACCTGCCGCACCGGGTGCGACAAAGTTCGCCGCCATCCCTGTCGTCGCGCCCTTCACGGCCAGCATGGTGCCGCCGCCAATGAGAGTCTGGTTCGCGTTGACGCTGGTGCCGGTGGTTACGCCGGTAATTGTGCCGTTAAGAATAACCACACTGCCTGCACCCTGCGCATTGAGCGCGGCTTGCAGTGCTGCCTCCGTGCTCGCGTCCACTTGCGTCGCTGTCGTGACGGCCTGGTTATTCCAGGTGTTGACAGCCGCTTCGCGCACCTCGGCGCGCAGTTGCGCGCCCCGGCCGGTGCCGCTGACGATATCGACATCGCGCACGACACGCTCGGTCATCCGCCGTTCCTGTGCCGTAAGCCGCGCCGCCGGTCGATCCACCTGCAGCGGTACGCGCAGCCGCGCGATCGCAAAGCCCTGCGTGCCGCGCACGTCATCATGTTGTACTTCCGCGCCGAAGGTGAGACGTGCGGCCGAGAATCCTGCGAGATCATCGATCGAGAACTCGATCCGGCCGCGCGGCCCGGCGATATCTTTTGTCACCCCGCCGCCACTGAAGTAGTAACCGCCCCCGTAAACTCGAACCTGCGTCAGCGCCTCGACATCGAACACCGGTGCGCGCCAGCCGATCTCGCCGTCGAATCCGGTCATGGCCCGCTCGACGATCTGACCAATCCCGGGCGTAACGACCTGGATGGTACCGTTAGCAAGTTCCGCGAACGGGGCGCCGCCGCCGGTCGTACCAATCTGCCGGCTTGTATCGCCGAACGGCGCGTAGAGATTGGCGCGGATATCGAAATCCGCCGATAGCGCCTCGACGCCCAATGTCACCTGATTGAACATATTGCCGAGCGCGGTGCGACGCGCGTCGTAATAACCGTAGGCGCCGAGATTCCAGCCGTTATTGAACATGCGGCGGATGCCGAGCCCGAAATTGCCTTCGCGGCCATCCTGGGAGTCGAACCGGCCGCGAATGTCCGTGAAGAACAACGTGTTCGGATCTTGCCACAATGGCGCAAACAATCCGGCATCACCGAGTGAGCGGGCATTGCCCCAGCGCCCCTCGAAATCGAGATGCGCGCCCCATTTCGGGGTGTCGGCGAGTAGCGGGGAAACTGACAGCGCGACCACAGCCACAACAGCAGCCAACCTGTGAGCTCCCGCCAATACGGCGGCGGCGAGCCGCCGCGCGAGGCGGCCCGCGGTCGGCAAAGCGAGCGCGGCTATGGAGAACAGCTTCGCTTGCTCCCGCACGCGAAAGGAATCTGAATTATTCATATTTCTCCGCATACATGACCCAACGACCGCGGTTCGGAAAAAGCATCTGAATGATTCTTTAATCCGACCGCCATCGTCGCAGGTGTTAGCGAGGCGTTACACGGCCGTTAATTCCACTTGCAACGCGTTGAACCCACCTAGAGTGTGCTTTCAAGGAAACGATCATCGTCAACATGTCGCCAGTGGAATGATGGACAGCACGCAACTCCCTAGATTCAGCCTGTCATTGCTCGGGCGGTTCGAACTGACGACAAAGGATGGCGTTGTCCGCCTGCCGAGCAGGAAGCTCGCGGGGCTGTTGGCCTATCTGGCTTGCAAGGCGCCGCAGCCGCGTGAAAAGCTGGCAAACCTGCTCTGGGGCTCGCATTACGAGACCCAAGCCCGGCAGAATCTGCGCCAGGCGCTTTTCCGGCTACGGCGTATTCTGGGCCAAGATGCGCTCATCAACAACGACGATGACGTCTGGCTCGCTCCCGGCCTGATCGATTGCGATGCGGTCCGTTTCGAAGCTTTGAGCGTCGAGGGAAGCTGCGCCTCGCTCGCTGCGGCCTGCGATCTTTACGCGGGGCCACTGTTAACAGATTTGAATATCACAGAAGACGCATGGTCAGATTGGCGCGGCTCTGAACGCGAGCGGTTGGAAGGCATCGCGCTTGACGCCATGGTCGGCCACAGTCGACAGGCGATGCGTGTGGGGAATGCGGAGATCGCGTTCAAAGTCGCCAACCGGGCGATCGCAGTGAATGCCCTGCGTGAGGATGCTCATCGCTTGATTGTACAGGCGCTGGTCGCCACGGGACGCAAGGCCGAGGCACTCAGGCACTACCAGGATCTCGCCACACTTCTCAAACAAGAGCTGAACACAGAACCGGATGCAATAACGCAGTCTTTGGTCGCCGAGCTTCGTAGCGCCAGGCCGCCTGGCGCGTCGCCGACTGTCAATGATTTCCTTTCCTCCATGCACGGGGCATCCGGGCAGGACATCCAAGCCAGGACCACCGCCGCACCGACCGATGATGCTTCGACCAGAGCTGCTGTTCGCCCAGACCCACTTGAGCAACGCCAGCTGACATTCATGGTTTGCAGTTTGATCGGCTCCATGCCGCCGTCGGCAGGCCTTGATCCCGAAGACGTCCATGATCTGATCACTGCCTTCCACAAGATGATAGCCGATATAGCCACGCGACATGACGGGTTCGTCGCCCAGTATCAGGGCTATGGCGCGCTGGTCTATTTCGGCTATCCGGCCGCTCATGAACATGATGCGGAGCAATCGGTGCGCGCGGGTCTTTCAATCCTCGACGCGGTCGGCAAGCTGACGACGTCTTCCGGCGAAAAAATTCAGGCGAGCGTCGGCATCGCCACCGGGCCGGTTGTTATTGACGAAAGGTCTGCAGCAGACGATCGCCGGCGCCATGTCGCAATCGGCGAAGCACCCAGCCTGGCAACACGGCTGCAGACTACGGCGGCAGCGGGCGAAATCACTATCGCGGCCAGCACGCGACGCCTCGTCGGGCGAATGTTCGAATGCCGCCAACTGCATCACATTGATGTGGAAGCCTGGCAGGTGCATGGTGAAATGGTTGGGGTGAGCCGTTTCGATGCACGGCGTGGCGATGTTGCATACCCTTTCATCGGCAGACAGGAAGAACTCGCGCTGCTGCTGCGCCGTTGGGATCAAGCCAAATCCGATGCGGGTCATGTCGTGCTGATCTCCGGCGAGTCGGGCATCGGCAAGTCGCGCGTCGCGGAGAGCCTGCTGGCCAGGCTGGACGACGAACCTCATACGCGCCTTCGCTATTTCTGCTCTCCGCATCACACACACAGTGCGCTTCACCCCTTCATTGCCCAGGTCAAGCAGGATGCCGGCTTCGAGCCCGACGACAGCGATAATACAAGGCTTGACCGGCTGGAGGCGCTGCTCAAACCGACCGCGACAAATTTGCCACGCGATGTGGCGCTTGTCGCCGAACTGGTCGGAGTGCCGATAGACGGGCGCTATCCCACATTGACGGCCAGCCCGCAACAGAAACGGGAGATGACTCTCGATGCGCTGCTCAGCCGGCTCAACGACGCCGCGTCACGAGCCCCAATCCTGATCGTGTTTGAGGACGCCCACTGGATCGATCCGACATCGCTGGACTTGCTCGAACGAATGGCGACCCGTGCAGCTAGCCTGCCGATACTGTTGATCGTTACGCTCCGGCCAGAGTTCCAGCCAGGCTGGGTCGGCCAACCGCATGTGACGGCGTTGTCCTTGAGCCGCCTTGGTCCGAAGGACAGCGCTGGCATCATACACGGCATCGCTTTGGACAAGGCACTCCCCGACATCATCGTCGAGCAGATCCTGTCGCGTGCCGATGGCGTGCCGCTGTTCATCGAGGAGCTGACGCGGACTCTGCTCGAGAGCGGGCTGTTGCACGAGACCACCGACGGCTACGTCCTCAATGCACCACTACCACCGCTCGCTATCCCGACGACGCTGCAGGCTTCACTGGTCGCTCGCCTTGATCTGCTTGGTTCGGCCAGAGATGTGGCCATGATCGGCGCTGCGATCGGGCGGGAATTCTCCCACGAACTGGTCGCCGAAGTGTCAAGTTTGACTCCCATGGACCTCGATGCAGCGCTCGCGCGATTGATGGCTTCCGGTCTTATCTCGCGCCGCGGGACACGACCGGAAGCGAGCTACTTGTTCAAACATGCGCTCGTGCAGGACGCCGCCTATGTCACGATGCTCAAGAGTCGGCAGCGCCAGTTGCATGCAAGCATCGCCAGAACACTGGTCGAACGCTTCCCGACACTGATCGAAAGCCAACCCGAAATCGTGGCCCGCCATTTCATGGAAGCCGGACTCGCCAGCGACGCGATCGGCTATTGGGTCAAAGCGGGGCGGCTTGCGCATGCGCGCTGGGCCAACCGCGAAGCAGCCGGATTTTTCGAGCAGGCACTCCACGCTCTCGGGACTCTGCCCGAAACCCGAGAGACGCTGCAACAGGCCATCGATCTTCGCTTCGATCTGAAGACCTCGCTTACTCCGCTTGGACAGTTCGAACGCATCGTCAGCTATCTTCGTGAAACCGAAGGCCTGGCCAAACGTCTCGACGATCCGTGGAGGCTCTGCCAGTTTTCGGTGCATATGTGTCAAACCCTCGGCCTGAGCGGACATGCGAAGGACGCGGTTGCATTCGGCCAGGATGCCCAGATTCTTGCGGAGTCCCTCGAGGATGTTCCGCTGCAGGCGGCCGCTGCTGTCTTTCTTGGAACCGCCTGCTTCTCGCTGCTGAATCATCGGGACGCCGAGGATTGCTTTCTGAAAGTCTTGCAGCTGCTTGACGGTGACCTGAGCCTTGAACAATTCTCTCTGGCCGGATTTCCAGCAGTAACCGCCCACGGCTTTCTGACTCGCATCTACGCCGACCGGGGCACGTTCACGCGCGGCATTGGTCATGGCGAGGAAGGCGTCCGGCTCGCTGAGGCGGTCAACCATCCCTACAGTCTGGCCATCGCCTGTTGGTGCCTCGCCGATCTTCTCACCGCCAAGGGAGAGTTGGGCCGCGCGATCGACCTGCTGGAGCGTGGGCTGACAGTCGCGCGCGAATGGAGCCTGCCGTTCCTTGTCGCGGGCAACTCGGGAAGTCTGGGCTACGCCTACGCGCTGCTGGGGCGAACCGCCGAAGGCCTTCCGTTCCTGGAGCAGGCGCTCAGCGTCTTCGAAAAGATGGGGCATCGACTTGCCCAGGCGCTTTTCCTCGTCCCTCTGGGCGAAGCCTATATGCTCGCTGACCGGCCGGCAGATGCTCTTGAGTTTGCCGGGCGAGCACTGACCCTGGCTCGCGAGAGCGGTCAGCGCAGTGGCGAGGCGGGTGCCCTCCACCTTCTTGGCGAAGCCTCCGTCTGCGCCGACTCCCCGGAGCATGCTGAAGGCCACTATCGGGAAGCGCTGGCACTCGCAGCCGAGCTCGACATGCGCCCGCTTGTTGCGCGTTGCCATCATGGCCTCGGAAAGCTGTATCTGCACTCAAACCAGCCGGATCAGGCCCGCGACCAACTCGTCACCGCGACCACGATGTATCGCGAGATGGATATGCGATTCTGGCTGGAGAAGACCGATGCGGAGATGCGTCAGCTGCAGTAATCACTGCAGCTTTTGGGCCTGTGCACGGCAATGACGAAGTAGGCCGCGGTACCCTGGCATCGTGGCGACGCGGACGACGAAAACACCGTCGAGACGACCTAGAACCGCCAGGTGAAATTCCCCTTGAACGTGTTGCTCTGGCTTTGGTCGGCATATTGCCCGGTCCAGGACACGCCGAGCGAGGCGTTCGCGGCGACGGCGACGTCGAAGCCGGCCTCAGCAACCAGCGCTTCACGGGCGATCGGCGAGCCAGCCAAAGCGAATGCCGCACCACCGGACTGGAACGCCAGCGCTGCCACCGGCGTGATGTCGCCGAACGCATGTCGCCAGCCGAGCGTGCCGCGCGCTGTCAGCGTGCTCGTCAGTGCCGTCGCGGCGCGCAGCCCCAGCGTTGTGTAGGTGGTGTCAAGCTTTGATGAGCCGGTCACCGCCGCCACACCGGTTTCGTTCACCCCGCCGTCCACCAGCACGTAGGCGATGTTGGCGAACGGCTCCAGCGCGACCGCGCCATAGTTCCCATTATAGCCAATCTCGCCGAACACCTGAGTCGTCGTTGCCGCGTACTCACCGTTCTGCGGGCCGCGCAGCTGGACCGCGCCAGCCTGCCGCGACGTCGTGATATCGCTCGACGAGAAGCTGGTGCCGCCGCGCAAGCCCCAGGCGCCCAGCTGCCCACCACCGTAAAGCGCGATGTGATAGTTGTTGCTCGACCCGGACGCCGCAATGTCCGGCGACCTGAAGATCGACTGGCTGTAGCCGCCGGCCAGGCCAACGCGCCACTGGCCGTTGAAGGTGACGTCGAGACCGGAGAGTATGCCACCAAGCGAGTGATCCGTCTTCGCCGCGTTGCCATCCCCCTTGAGCGAGCCCCAGCTGCCGAGCGCCTGAGCCCAGACGGCATAGACCTGCATAGGCGTTGACGCGGCGGCCGGCGGCACCTTGTAAAACGGCGTGCTGCGATCAGCGGCAGTGGCGTTGCGGGCGTCCGACGCTTCCGGCGCATAGGCCAGCGCGTTGCTCGCCGACGCCAGCGACGTGCCATAGGCAAAGTCCTGCCGCAGGCGATCGGTTACAGCGTCGCGCAAATGCTGCGACTGCGCCGACAGCACGCCGGCGGCATTGGCATGGATGGCGGCACTGCCGAGACTGGTGAATGCGGCGCGCGCCTGCGCTTCGCTGGCGCCGACCACCTGCTGCCACAGCGGACTGCCGGGCCCCGCGGAATCCAGTGCATTGGCCACCGCCTTTTCGTTGCGGGTGGTCGCCAGTTCGGCGAACGCGCCTGCCCCGCGCGACGTCGTCAGATAGGCGTTGAAACCGTCACTGCCGAGCAGGAAGTTGAGGAACGGGAAGTCGGCGACCGCCACAGCCGGTGTCGAACCCGTCAACCCGCCGCCGGTCGTGAGGATCGTATAGGTCTTGCCCGGCAGTACCGGCGCAGAGGTCGTATCGGTGTCGTGGCCGATGCTGAAGGTCGAACTCAGGATGTTCGCAGTGCCAGCGACCTGAATGAGGTCGCTCTTCGTGCCATTGATCTCGACATGGTATTCCGAGCCGGCACCCATGTTGAGGTTGCCGTTGATGATGATGGTACCGATCGAGTTGCCCGGCGATACCTTGCCGCCATTGATATTGACATTGCCGAACTTTCCGTTGCCCGATAGCGTGCCACCCTTGTTGACATTGACCACCGACGAGCTTTCGAGCGAGCCGTTGACGTTGAGATTTCCGGCATTGATGTTCGTCTCGCCGGTATAGGTTTGGATGCCGGACAGCGACAGCTTGCCGGCACCAATCTTGGTCACGCTGCCAATACCAGAGATCACCCTGTCATAGGCAGCATCGAATCCCTGGTCGAAGGTCACCGATCTCGGGATCGGATTGGCGTTATTGCTGTCGAAGATGATATAGCCGCGAATGCTATTGGTGTTGCCCTGCAGTGTTCCACCGTTCACGTAGGTGCTGCCCTGATACGTATTGGTGCCTGTGAGTATGAGCGTGCCCCGATCGACCTTCGTGAGGCTGCTCCCGCTCACGACGCCGGTCAGCGACAAGGTCATGCCGTCGTCGACCTGAAATACGCCGCCTGCGCCCGTCAGCGCCAAATTGCGTGCGCTGGTGAAACTCGCCGCCGCACGCAGGGTCGCGTTGTTATTTATCGTGATGCCGGTGCCGGCCGTGCCGAGAACAGCGTCGGAAGCGACCCGCAACCCGCCCTTCGAGATCAGCGTGCCACCGCTGTAGGTATTGGTGCCCGTGAGCTCCAGCTCGCCATCGCCGCTTTTGACGAACTTGCCGGTGCCGCTGATGTTGCCCGCCCATATGAGCGGATGCAGTGCGACATCGATCCCGCCGCCAGCGCCCTCCACGGTGATATTCCGATTGATCGAAGTTGCCGCAGGGGTGCTCGTGGTATTTCCGATCGAACCACCGTTCAACGTGATCGCGGTGTTGGTCCCCCATTTATCCATGTCGGCGGCAGTGTCGAATCGCAACACACCGCCAGCAATCAGCGTGCCCCCGGAATAGGTGTTGTTGCCGGTCAGAAACAGCTCACCTGCGCCTGACTTGATGAGCTGGCCGCTGCCGCTGATGACTCCAGCCCAGGTGATCTGGTTCAGCGCAACGTCGATACCTCCATTTTCGTCCAGAATCAGGCTGCGGTTGAGCACCGTTCCCGCGAGGGTCGCGTTGGTGCTGCCGACAGAGCCGCCGCGCAAACTGATCGATTCGCCAGCCGCGCCGAAATTGTTATCCCCGCTTGTGAAGCGCAACACGCCGCCCGCGATAAAGGTTGGACCAATATATGTATTGGCGCCGGAAAGAATCACGTCGCCACTGCCTGACTTGATGAGCTGGCTCGTGCCGCTGATCACGCCACTCAACGTCAGTGCATTGGTTGAACCTATGAAGCCGCCGACGCCATTGAGCGTGATCGGGCGATCGATCGTCTGGGCCGAACTCCCCTGAGCGAGCCCGAACTCGGCACCAGCCAGGATGATGCCGGTGCCAGCCGCGCCGAGATTGCCGTTGTTCTGGACCAGCAGGACACCATCCGTAACGGAGACGCCGCCGCCAAATGTGTTGGCTCCGGTCAGGGTCAGTGTGCCAGGTCCGGTCTGCTGCAACTGGCCGGCGCCGCTGATCACGCCGCTCCAGGTGAGAGGATTCTTGGCGACGTCGATACCGCCATTGCCCGCGAGATTAAGCGAGCGACCGATCGACACGTCGGCAGTGTCATTGGTGGTTCCGATCGAGCCACCGTTCAGCGTAATCGTCGTTGCGGCCGTCCCCAGACTTGCGTCGCTCTTGAAACGCAGCATACCGCCATTGACCGTCGTGCCCCCGGAATAGGCGTTGGCTCCGTTCAGGATGGTCTCGTTCGCACCGTTTTTGACCAGGGCCCAACTGCCACCGCTGCCTGCAACCCCCGTCCGATCGGCGATGGTGTCGTTGATGGTCTGGGTTCCCGCGCTGCCGCCCAGAGCCAGCGATCCGTTGCCCATGAGGAACAGACCCGATCCCCAGGCTTGCCCGGCGCCACCATTGTCTCCTCGGGGGCTCACGCCACCCTTGCCACCCGAGACAGTGTTGCCGGACACGTCGAGGGAGCCGGCGAGGGTCAGCTGCCCGCCCTCTTGAACAAAGATCGCGCCGCCCAGGCCGGCGCCGCCGCCGCCGCCGCCGCCGGGAAAATTAGTCGTCTCGAAGCCAATTGTACGCCAACCGCCTTGGCCGCCGCTACCACCGCCAAACGCTGAGCCACCAACGTCGTAGTTTCTGGATCCGCCGCCGCCGCCGCCGACGCCACCCGACCCACCGCTGTTAACACCTCCGCCGCCGCCTCCGCCGAGGCCTCCCGACGAACCTCCAGCGCCGCCGCCGCCCGCGCCCCCAGTTCCATCGACTGTGGAAGCATCCCCGCCATTGCCGTACATGCCGCCGCCGCCGCCACTGGTGGTGCGATAATCACCAATGTACCGCACATCGCCACCATTGCCGCCGCGTGCCCTGCCGTTGAGCAGGGTTACGTTGCTGGTGGTCACATTCGCGGCGCTCCCGACAAACAGAGCCGCGCCCAATCCGCCGCCGCCACCACCGCCACTACCGCTGCCGCTGCCGCTCTCGATGCGGTTGCCGTAGAGGCGAATGTCGGTGAGCCCTGCTCCGCCGTTGCCGCCCTGGGCGACGGTGTTGACGATCTGCAGATTGTTGATCGCAACGATGCCTGACTCAACGTAGAGCCCGCGATGCGCATTGCCGCCGGAGAGAGTGAAATTGCCGCCATCGAACGTGACGTTGCGCTGTACCGATGGCAGGGTTCTATCGAGCGTAATATTCCCTGTAAGCTTGATGACATCGCCGTTCTGGGCGCTGTTAATGGCGTCAGCGAGTTGCTGTGCACTCCCGACATCGAACGTTGCGGCCTGAACCGGCGGAGCAAAGAACAATGACCCCGCAGTCATCAGCGCGACCAGCGCCAGACGCGCGCCCGATCCCGACAAACACGTTGTCCCGAGTAGGGCAGTCGCGCCGCGAGTCCGCCTTGTGTCGATCCGCAAGGCCGGTTTCTGCTGGGCCAACGGATACACGGCAGATGAATTCAGCTTCTCTGTCATAACGCACACCTGCTCTGGAACAGAATTGTCGCATCGATAGAGCTGTCCCGGCGCTAGCGAGTGATGCGCCGAAGCTCCATGAGCGCCACATCCGACCCGATTGCCGTCGTCGTGAGCGTTAGTGAGGCGTGACACAGCCGTTACATTTGCTTCGGGCGTGTTGAAACAAGGTACGGTGTGCTTTTAAGGAGACGCGTTAGTCGTCCATCCACACGGGCGATGCAGCATTCACCGCCCCCCCGGAGCTGGCCCGGGACGACGTTGCCAAGCGATGGTTTCGCACAGGCGAGCTGCGTCCGAACTTATTTGGGATAACCGAGTGCTGCGCCGATGGTCCGGGCGGCCTCCATGACGTGGACGGAGTATTCCTTGATTTGCTTTCGCTTGATCCGCGTATCGGGCCCCGACACGCCGATCGCGCCAACGAGTTCGCCGGATCGACCGACGATGGCGCAAGCGCAGGCGGCGATGCCCTCCCGCCACTCACCATGCAACACCGAAGAATAGCCCTGGGCGCGCGCCAGCGCGATGTCCTCGCGAAGCTCCTGAATGGTGGTCCGTGTCGTATCCGTATAGCGCCTCAAATGTGGCCGGAACTGCTCGAGATAATCATCGGGCATCTTGGCAAGCATGGCCTTCCCGGTCGCCATGGTGAAGGCAGGGGCTCGCATGCCAACGCTGGTATGTGCGCGGATATGGTGGGCACTTTCGATCTTGTCGACATAGACGACTTCGGTGCCCTCGAGCACCGAGAGATGGACGGTTTCGCCGGTTAGTTCGGCCAGCTTGGCCATCGCAGGACGCGCGACGTTGAACAGATCCATCCGGTGAATGACGTGATTGCCGAGAATCCAGATCTTGGTAGTGAGTTCGTAAGTGCTGTGCGGCGGAATCTGACGCACATAGCCCTGAGCCTGCAACGTCATCAGCAGCCGATGCACATTACTCTTGGTAAACTTGAGCTCATTCGCAAGATCGGTGATCCCGCGAGGCCGTTCGCTCAGCGCGAGCGTTTCGAGCAGACGAAGTCCTTTGATAAAAGCTTTATCCATTGATCGGCCGGAAGCGGGGAAGCTCTCTGTTCAGCATGATCTTAGCTTGATCCAATCATTGGCGTGAAGTCGGCGGTGACCCCGATCTAGCAAAACCGGGGCCACCAGACCAATGGCTCCCTTTATTGAGCCAACAGCGCGTTCAGTTTTTCCTGCGCATATTCCTCATTGGTCGAATTGCCAGCTGGCGAAGGCGCGCCCCAATAGTCCGGGCTCCACTCGATGGCCTTGGCAACATTCTCGGGGTTGTTTGCCCAGTAACGCGCAATCTTCTTGTCGGTCGCCGCTTCGAAGACGACGGGCGACGGAAGCGCGACCGGGAAGGCCGACGTGAGCTGCGCGGCCCGCTTGGGATCGAGACGCCAGGACAGCAATTTCAGCGCGTTGTCGTAGTTCGGCGCCCCCTTCGGGATCGAGAAGAAATCGTAATAAATAAAGCCCTGATTGAAGGTCAGATCAATCGGCGCCCCCTCCAGAGCAAGCTTGCTCATCGAACCAGTATAGGCCTGGCACATGTCCGCCTCGCCATCGAGCAAGAGCTGGGGTGGCTGTGCTGCTGTCGTCCACCATTTGACGATATGAGGCTTGATCTCCTTGATCTTCTTGAGCGCTCGCTCCATGTCGATCGGGTACAGCTTGCTCTTCTCGACCCCATCCGCCATCAGCGCCGCCTCAAAGACGAAGCGCGGCCAGGCTGGCATGCAGCGACGTCCGGGGAATTTCTTGGTGTCCCAAAAGTCCGCCCAGCTCGACGGCACATTGTCGCCCTTGAACTTGTCCTTGTTGTAGACGAGGCCGACGCCGATCACCTGCATCGCAACGCCCTTCTTGCGCTTCAGGTTGTCCGGCATCGCGGCGAGGGTCTTGTGCGCCGATTCCGAAAGCTTGGAATAATCGATATCGGCCAGGCAGCAGTCGCCCAGCAGCTTGGTTTCCTGGTCGAAGATGAAGGTGAGATCCCACTGCGCCTTGCCGGCCTCGGCCTGCGCCTTGATCCGCGGGCCGCTGCGGGCTTCCTGCACCGTGACGACCTTGATGCCGGTCTCTTTCTCGAACGGATCGTACATCACCTTGCGCAGCGCATCGCCATAGCCGCCGCCAGGATCCTGCATGATCACGACATTGCTTTGCGCAGCGGCAAAGCCGGTCCCCATCGCGATGAATGCAGCCGAGGCCAGCGCGGATGCCGACAGTCTCAGATATTTCATTCCCACCATCTTCTCTTTCCTCCTCGTGAGTTTTTTCATGTCGCTTTTTGCGACGTTGTCAGCACCGGTCGCGCGAGGAACAGGCCCCCGACCACCAGCAGAACTTCCAGCGTCGAGACCACAGCCAGTACCGGATTGAGCCGATAGTTGATGTCACCCCAAAGCATGAGCGGAAGCGTCTTCAACTGCGCGCTCGACAGGAACAGCGTCAATACAAGTTCGTCGAACGAATGCAGGAAGGCGAAGAACGTCGCCGCCGCCAACCCTGGCGCGATGGCCGGGAGCGTGACGAGACGCAACACCGTCAGGGACGATGCACCGTGGACGGACGCCGCCTGCTCCAGCCGCGTATCTACGCCTTGGAGGGCTGCCGACAGGATCACCACGACAATTGGTAAGCCACCGATCGCATGGGCTGCAGCGAGACCGAACACCGAGCCGACAAGATCGAAACGCAAAAACAACGTGTAGAGCGACAGGCCAAGCACAACAGGCGGGACGATGATCGGACTCACCAGAAGCAGCATGATCGCAGATTTTCCGCGAATATTGCTCCTGACGATTCCAAGGGCGGCAGACGCCCCCAGCGCAACCGCGATGAAGGCGGACAGAGCCGCGATGATCGACGACGTCCAGAACGCCCTCATCCAGTTCGAATCCGAGAAGAACTGTTCATACCAGCGCAGCGAAAGGCCCGGCGGCGGGAACGTCAGATAGCTCGCGCTGCTGAAGGAGATGATCATCACGACGATGATCGGCAGGATGAGCACCGCAACTACCAGGCCGCCCATCAGCCTGACTGTCCACGTGCCGCAACTCGCCGGCAGCCGGCCGAACAACCGCAGCAACGGCCATCCAAGCAGGTCCGCGACGGCGCTGCCGAAACTGCGACGGCCTGCGCCAGCACCTGCGACGGATGCAGGTGTCTTCGGCGCGGTCTCGGTGAGCTTTCGTCCGCCCCAGATGAATTCCAGGCCGAGGAAATGGCCGGCGACGCCGACCACCAGCAAGGTGATTCCGAGCAGCACCACACCGAGCGCCTGAAGAAATCCTTCCGACGTGACAGAATCCGCCTGTTGCGTGATGTGCATGGCGAACATCTGATCGCCCGGCCCACCGAGCAACGTCGGAGTGATGAAGAAACCGATCGCCGCCACGAATACCAGCAGGAAGCCGGCACCCATGCCTGGCAGCGTCAGCGGAAGCAGCACGCGCCAGAACACGGCGATGGGGCCGGCTCCGCTTGCAAGCGCAGCGCGCGTCAAGCCCTGATCGAGCCGGGCTACGCTGGAATAGATGCTCAGCACCATCAGGGGCAGCAGCACTGCAGTCATGCCCAGCAGCACGGTGCCGCGGCTGAACAGTAGTTGCATCGGCTCGCTGAAGATGCCGATGGCGACCAGGAATTTGTTGACTGGACCGTTGCGGCCGAGCAGCACCATCCAGGCATAGGTACGGATCAGGATCGCGATGAAATAGGGCAGCACAATCGCGGTCGCCACCAAAGCGCGAACGGTGCCGCGGGTGCGGTGGATCAGGAGCGCAGTGGGATAGCCGAACAGCAGGCACAGACATGCCACCGTGACGGAAATCTGCATCGTGCGCACGAGCGATTCCCAATATAGCGGCACGGCGAAAACCCGTTGGAAATGGGCCAGCCAGGTCGGCCCACTCAGGCTGATGCGAATGAGATCAATCAGTGGCAACAGGTAGATGAAGGAGAGAAAGCCGACGGCCGGCAGCAGCAGCAGCGCCGGATTCTTGAACCGTGCGCGCCAGCTTCGGCTGGCGCCACGCATAGACTCGGCTCCTATGGATGCCATCGTCATGACAGCACCCAGCAGTCTTCCGCACCCCAGCTCACATGGAGACGATCGCCCACGGCCGGCAGCGGCCGACTGGCAGTATCGGTGCAGCGGATCAACAGGGCATCGCCGCCCTCCATCTGCGCCTCGATGCGAAGGATTTCGCCGAGGAAGATCGCGGACGTCACCCTGACAGGTGCCGACGTTGCGGTCGGCTCATTCGACACCAAGATCCGCTCCGGACGAACCAGGACGGTTGCGCGCCCGACATCGATGGCGTCGCGACTTTCCGCGTTGAAGACATAACCCGCCCGGTTCTTCAAAGTCATGGTCGTGCCGCGCTTCTGCATGATCTCCGCGTCGATCAGATTGCTCTCTCCGACGAAGGAGGCCACGAACCGGTTGGTCGGATGGCGATAGATCTCCAGCGGCCGACCAATCTGCACGATCTTGCCAGCATCGAGCACCGCAATACGGTCGCTCATCGTCAGCGCTTCGCCCTGGTCGTGGGTCACGAACAGGATCGTGCTGCCGATGGTTTGATGAAGATCGCGGATTTCGATCTGGATCGACTCGCGCAGCCGCCTGTCCAGTGCGCTGAGCGGTTCGTCCATCAACACGACCTTGGGCCGCATCACGATGGCGCGTGCAATGGCGACGCGCTGCTGCTGCCCACCCGACATCTCCGAAGGCGATTTTCTCGCGTGGTCGGACAGCCGCATGATTTCCAGCGTTTCGGCAACGCGGCGTTCCGTCGTCTCGCGATCGACGCCAGCCATGCGCATCGGAAACGCAACGTTTTGCGTCACCGTCATATTCGGGAATAGCGCGTAGCTCTGGAACACCATGCCGAAGCCCCGCTTGTGCGTCGGCACATTGTGGACCGGCTTTCCATCGACGAGAATTTCGCCGCCGTCGAGACTCTGGAATCCGGCCAGCAGGTTCAGCAGCGTCGTCTTGCCGCTGCCAGAAGGGCCGAGCAGCGTAATGAATTCGCCAGGCTCGATGTCCAGACTGATCCGGTCAACGGCACGGAAGCTGCCATACTGCTTCTCTGCTTCGCGAACAGCAATGCTCGATCCGATGACGCCACGTTCGCTGAAGTGATCGCTCTGCGATGCCTGAACAACAGAATCATTACCGCGCTTGGCGCGCAGAGCCGTTGGCTCGCCCATTTCTTCCTCCCTGAGCGTTCTATATTGCAGAACACTTTTCCATATATTGTTTGCCGTTGCACGATCTTGTCAAGTAACGCCTTGAGGCTGGCGCATGAATTGCTCTGCAACTCAACGGTGTTCGCGCGCCAGGCACTGCAACCAAAGCCTTTCCGCAAAAACGAATTGACAGTTTCGTCAAAGTGCAACTACCTTAAACTCAGAACTGCGTTCTACAATATAGAACAAATTATCAGGGGAGGCTATTTTGCTCAGCGCACTCGGCGCCATGGCGAAGCACATCGAGCCGGGCATGCGCATCGCATTGCCGGTCGATTACGCCGGCGTATCCATGGCCATGACCCGTCCGATCATCGAGCACGGCGCAGGCAATCTCGATCTCGTCTGCGTGCCGACCGGCGGACTTCAGGTTGACCAGCTCATTGGAGCGGGCCTGGTGCGGTCGGTTGAGACGAGCGCCATTTCGCTGGGGGAAGCTGGCGGTGCCCCCCGTTTCAACGCGGCCGTGAGAGAGGGCGCAGTCCAATTGAAGGACGCCACATGCCCTGCGATCCACGCCGGATTGATGGCGGCGCAGAAGGGCATCCCCTTCATGCCCATGCGCGGCCTGATCGGCAGCGACGTGCTGCGCTATCGCGAGGACTGGCGCGTCATCGACAATCCTCTCGCCGACGCCGCCGACCCGATCGTTCTGATTCCGGCGATCAAACCGGACGTCACCATCTTCCACGCGCCGATGGCCGATCGCTTCGGCAATGTCTGGATCGGGCGACGCCGTGAACTTGCGGCTATGGCTTATGCGTCCGAAACGATCCTCGTCACCGTCGAGCGTATCGTCGACGAAAATCTGCTCGCAGATGAGATGAGCGCCGCCGGCGTTCTACCGGCGCTGTACGTCACTGCCGTTGGTCTCGCGCCGAAAGGCGCATGGCCGTATGGCCTATGGGGCGAGTATTCGACCGACACCGAAGAGATCGCGCATTATGCGAAAGAGGCACGCTCGGCCGAGGGCTTCTCCGCATATATGTCTCTTGCGCAGACTGAGACGGCGTGATGACGGACGTTCTCCCCCGCGAAGTATTGATCTGCACCATCGCGCGACTGCTGGACGGCGTCCGGCATGTTGCGGTCGGCGCCTCCTCTCCCATTCCGGCCGCCGGCGCCATGCTGCTGCGTGCACTCAAGGAAGCCGGCGGCACCAAGGGACCGCGCATCTCGATCCTTGGCTCGGTCGAGCACAACTTCTTCACTAACGGCTCCGCCGAATTGTTCGACTGCGCTGGTCAGGGCCGCATCGATGCGTTCTTCCTGGGCGGAGGGCAGATCGACGGCTGCGGCAATGTCAATCTGGTCGGGGTCGGCGACTATCCGCAGTCAAGTGTGCGATGGCCCGGCTCGTTCGGATCAGCGTATCTGTACTACGTTGTGCCGCGAGTCATCCTGTTTCGCGAAGAGCACACGCCACGCGCGCTCGTCGAGAAGGTGGATTTCATCAGCGCACCTGGCGTCAGCGACGACGGCGTGTTCCGAAGCGGCGGTCCGATTGCATTGCTGACCAGCAAGGCGCTGTTCCGGTTCGACAAGACCCGTCCCGGCTTCGAACTTGAGAGCATTCATCCCGGCCACGACCTTGCCGAAATCAGGGCCGCGACCGGCTTCCAATTCGACCATGACGACCAGCCGGAACAGACGGCGCTGCCGGACCGGACCACGCTGGATCTGCTGCGCGGTCGCGTGCTTGACGAAGTTGCCGAGACCTATCCCGATTTCGCCACGCAGATGCGGCGCGAACTTCGTGACGTCGCGCGGCCGCTGTCGCATGTCTCATGATGTCCAGCAACGCGGGCCAGCCCACGGAGACAACGCGTGAGTGAGATCAGGCGGGTACCCCACTGCAGCCATTGGGGCGCCTACACGATCCTGCTCAAGGACGAGCAGATCGTAGGCGTCGAGCCATTCGAACACGATCCGGCGCCGTCACCGATCATTCATTCGATTGCAGAATGGGCCAAGCCGGAACGCCGCGTGTTGCAGCCGATGGTTCGTTCCGGGTGGCTGGAGAAACGAGAAAATAGCGACCGCCGCAAGCGTGGCCAGGAGAAATTTGTCGCCGTCAGTTGGGACGAGGCATCGACGCTCGTGGCGGACGAGATTCGCCGCGTCTCCGGCACGTTTGGCAACGCCTCGATCTTTGCCGGTTCCTACGGCTGGACCAATTCGGGTCGGCTGCACCATGCCTCGTCGCTGCTGAAGCGCATGCTCAATCTCGTCGGCGGCTTCACCCGGCACGTCGACACCTATTCCATCGCGGCCGGTCCGGTGATCCTGCGCCATACGCTGGGCAGCACAGAAGCCTGTGACGGCCAATCCAATACGCTCGATACCATTGCCGGGCACACCGAGACGCTGGTGGTGTTCGGCGCCCTGTCGCCGCGCACCGCGCAGAGCGAGGCCGGAGGCATCGGCAGCCATCGGCTCGAAACCTATCTCAGAAAGATCGTCGCGCGCGGCATCAAGATCATTCACGTCTCGCCCCTGAAGGACGACATGCCGGATTGGGTCGATGCCGAATGGTGGCCGATCCGCCCGAACACGGACACGGCACTCATGCTCGGCCTCGCTGGCGAGATCGTGAAGGCGGGGCGCCACGACAAGGATTTCCTCGGTCGCTGCACCAGCGGATCCGACCGCCTGCTGCGCTATCTCGACGGCGCATCGGACGGCACGCCAAAGGATGCCGCCTGGGCTGCGGCGATCTGCGGGCTCGACGCCGGCAAGATCGGCGAGCTCGCTACGCGCCTGGTCGATACCCGCAGCATGCTTACTGTGAGCTGGAGCCTGCAGCGCGCGCATCATGGCGAACAACCTTTCTGGGCCGCGCTCGGCCTCGCCTCGGTCATCGGCCAGATCGGGCTTCCGGGCGGTGGCGTCGGCTATGGCTACGCCTCACTCGGCGGCGTTGGCGCACCTTTCAACATCGGCAAATCGCCGGGCATGTCGCAACTGACGAAGCAGATCGACAGTTTCATCCCGGTGGCGCGCATCAGCGACATGCTACTCAATCCCGGCGCTGAATTCACCTATGAGGGACAGACTCACGTCTATCCGGATACGCGGCTGGTCTATTGGGCGGGCGGCAATCCCTATCACCATCATCAGGACATCAATCGTCTCTCCGAAGCCTGGACGCGGCCTGAGACGATCATCGTGCAGGACCCAATGTTCACGGCGACGGCGCAGCGCGCCGACATCGTATTGCCGGCGACCACGTCGATCGAACGCAACGATCTGGCGGGCAACAAGCGCTCGGACCTCATCCTCGCGATGAAACAGGCCATCAATCCCGTAGGAGACTCCCTCCCCGATTTCGACATCTTCAATCTGATTGCCGGAAAGCTTGGCGTTGCCGATCGTTTCAACGAGGGGCGCGACGAAATGGGCTGGGTCCGATATCTCTACGATGTCAGCCGCAAGGATGCGCTGGAGCAGTTCGGCTTCGAGATGCCAGCCTTCGATGAGTTCTGGGAGACTGGCTATGCCCGCTGTCCGGTCAAGGCCGATCACACTTTCCTCGCCGATTTCCGCGAGACGCCCGAGAAATTCCCGCTGAAGACCGAAAGCGGAAAGATTGTACTGGGCAGTGAAATGCTTGCCGGACTCAACTATGACGATTGCCGTTCGCATCCGGCCTGGATCGAGCCAGCCGAGTGGCTGGGCAACAGTGACGATCCGGCTGAGCTGCACCTGATCACGCATCAGCCGGCCGGCCGCCTGCACAGTCAACTCGAGACCGGCGCGTCGAGCCGGGCCATGAAGCGCAATGGGCGCGAACAGGCCCAGCTCAATCCGGACGATGCACATGCACGTGAAATCGTCGATGGCCAGACCATCCGTATCTGGAACACCCGCGGCGCCTGCCTGGCCACGGCCCAAGTCACCCATTCCTTGCGCCGCGGCGTTGTGATCCTGCCGACCGGTGCATGGTTTACACCGCGGGGTGACGATGGTCTCGAGGTCGCCGGCAATCCGAACGTGCTCACCCTCGATGTCGGCACCTCGCAATTCGGTCAGGGCTGCTCAGCGCATACCTGTCTTGTAAAGGTGGAACCGCACATCGCAGATCAGCGCGACGCCTTCGAAGAATATCAGAATCAACTGGCCGCGCTTGTGGCCGTCTGAAAAGGAACTGCAACAATGACGACTCCTGCCATCAGCCGCTTTCCCGTGCCCGACATTGCGGACATGCCGGAAGACATTCGCACCCGCATTCTTGCGGTTCAGGAGAAGTCGGGTTTCGTGCCCAACGTCTTCCTGACCCTGGCGCATCGCCCCGAGGAATTCCGGGCCTTCTTCGCCTATCACGACGCCCTGATGGACAAGCCGGGCCCCATCACCAAGGCCGAGCGCGAGATGATCGTGGTCGCCACCAGCAATGCAAATCAATGCCAGTATTGCGTCGTCGCTCATGGTGCCATCCTGCGCATCCGCGCCAAGAACCCGCTGATCGCGGACCAGGTGGCTGTGAATTACCGAAAGGCCGATATCACCGAGCGGCAGAAGGCCATGCTCGACTTTGCGATGAAGGTCTCGATGCAAGCCTACGAAGTCGGCAATGCCGATATCGAAACCCTGAAGACGCACGGGTTCACTGAGGAAGATGCGTGGGATATTGGCGCGATTGCAGCGTTTTTCGGCATGTCCAACAGGCTGGCAAACATCACCAGCATGCGTCCCAATGACGAGTTCTTTTCGATGGGGCGCTGACGCGCCTCAGCGATAATCCATCAACATTGCAGCGTCACCGGTGGTGACGCGTGGCGAGGATAAGCAACATGGTGACGACCCCATTGCCAGACATCCAGGTTCGACAATCCATCATCGACGCATGCCGGGAGATGTCGGCGCTGGGCATCAACCAGGGCACGTCCGGCAATATCAGCGTCCGCACCGACGACGGCATCCTGGTCACGCCATCGGGCGTGCCCTATGACAGCATGCGGCCCGAGGATATCGTCGCTATGAAATGGGACGGCTCGTGGACGGCATCGCCGGGCAATGTGCCGTCGACGGAGTGGCGCTTCCACCTCGACATCCTCAGGTCGAAGCCCGAGACATCAGCCGTGGTCCACGCGCATCCGATCTTCTGCACCGTGATCGCGATCATGAACCGACCGATTCCGGCTATCCACTATATGATCGCGGCAGCCGGCGGTAACGACATCCCCTGCGCACCTTATGCCCAATACGGTACGGAGGAGCTTTCACGACTGGCCCTGATCGCCCTGCGTCATCGTCGTGCCTGCCTGCTGGCGCATCACGGGCTGATCGCGATCGGTCCAAATCTGCGCAAGGCTTTGTGGCTTGCGGTCGAGGTCGAGGTGCTCGCCAAGCAGTATCATGGCTGCCTGCAGCTCGGCACGCCGCCACTGCTGCCCGACGATGAGATCGACAGCCTCCTCAAGCGCTGGGGTCAATACGGCCTGCGCGACGGCAGCAGCGCGTAATACATCTCCCATCGCCTGAACTGAACCACTTCCCACCATCAACTCCTGCGAGACATGCCTCATGGCACACGAATACGACGTCAGCGTCTGCGGCACCTACATCCTGGACATCCTCGGCGTTCCAGTCACCGAAATCCCGGCCGGTGGTGGGCGCGCTCTGATCGATGAGATTCGCCTCACGGTGGCCGGTACGGCCGGCGGCACCGTGGTGCCATGCGCGCGATTGGGCGTGAAGGCGCGTGCTGTCGGCGCTGTGGGCGACGACGAAAAGGCCGATTGGGTGCTGAATGCACTCACGCGTGAAGGCATTGATATCTCGGTGATGGAGCGGATGGCCGGCAGCCCGACGTCAGCCACGATCCTCCCCATCCGTCCAGACGGGTCCCGCCCCGTCCTGCATGCCCGCGGCGCCTCCGCCCGCTGGCGCATTTCGGAACACGCCCAGAAAGTGGCCTGCCAGAGCAAGGTGCTGCATCTCGGCGGCGTTGGCTCGCTGCTGCAAATGGACGGCGCTCCATCGGTGTCGCTGCTCAAGGATGCGAAAGCCGCCGGCTGCATCACGACTCTCGATCTGATTCAGGCGCGAAGCGAAACTCTCGCATTGGTCGAGCCGTTGATGCCCTATGTGGACTTTTTCATGCCAAGCATCGATGAGACCCACGCTCTGGTCGGCACCGACGATCCCGCCGCCTGCGCGCAGTTCTTCATCGGCAAGGGTGCCGGCGCCTGCGCCATCTCGCTCGGCGAGAACGGCTCCTTCGTGATGACGCGTGACGGACGGCAGTTCACGGTGCCGGCTTTCGAGGTGATGGTGCGCGATACTTCGGGCTGCGGCGATTCCTACACCGGCGGCTTCATTGCCGGGCTCGTTCGCGACTGGGATCTGCTCGAATGCGCGAAACTGGCCACCGCGACGGCTGCAATCGTCGCAACGGGTCTGGGTTCCGGCGCCAATCTCATCTCCTTCGACGAGACCATCAAGGCGATGAACACGCTGCCGGTCCGCGGCGCAGCGCGCTCATAGATTATCCTTCACATCACATCTATCGGCACAACAGGATCGAACACATCATGACCAGAACCGCCATCGTCACGGGAGCCAGCCGTGGAATTGGACGCGCGATTGCCATTGGCTTGGCCCAGCGCGGCTATAACCTTGCACTGAACGATATCGCTGCTCAGGAGTCAGTTCTCCTGGAGACCGTCGCTACGGTCGAGAAGATTGGTGGACAGTGCTTCCCCGTGCTGGCCGATGTCAGCAAGATCAGCGACTGCCAGCGCTCAGTCATCGAAGCTGTGAAAGGCCTCGGGCACATCGATGTCCTGGTCAATAATGCAGGCATCCTGAAACTGTCCGCGATCGAGGAATTGACGCCCGAGATCTGGGACCAGACTTTTGCCGTCAACGTGCGCGGCGTTTTCCAGATGACCCAGGCAGTCGTGGCGCATATGAAGGAACGGCGCTACGGCCGAATCGTCAACATCGCGTCGCTGGCCGCGCGAACGGGCGGACCCGGGCAATCGCACTATGCCGCATCGAAGTCCGCCGTCGTCGGTTTTACACGAGTCTCATCGATGGAGTTCGGAGGTCACGGCATCACGGTCAATGCCGTATGCCCCGGCATAATCCTGACGGAGATGGGCCGCAACAATCTTCGCGATCCGGAGCGGGTTACTTACTTCGAAAAAATTACCGACCTGCATCGGCTCGGAGAGCCCGAAGACGTCGTCGGTCCCGTTGCGTTCTTTGCGTCGGATGATTCAGCGTTCGTGACGGGTCAGGCGCTCAACGTGGATGGCGGCATCTTCTACAGCTAGACGAGAGACTTGGTCCATCGCCCGTTAGAGTATGGGCCGGAAGCGGACATTTCGACATGTCCGCTTTCGCCACAAGCGCCCATGCCAATATCATTCCAGGCCGAGATAAGCCGCTTTTACTTTGGGATCTGACAGCAATTGCGATGCAGGCCCGGCATGAACAATACGGCCGGTTTCAATCACATAACCCCGGTCGGCAATTTCAAGCGCTGCCATCGCATTCTGTTCAACAAGCAATACGGTCATGCCGAGGGCACGCAACGAAACGATGGCGGCCAATATCTGATCAACAAGCAAGGGTGACAGGCCGAGCGAGGGTTCATCCAGCAGCAGCAGCTTCGGCTTCCCCATCAGGGCCCGGCCGATGGCCAGCATCTGCTGCTGGCCGCCTGACAGGCCACCTGCTATTTGATTCCGCTTTTCCGCCAGAATTGGAAACATGCCGAAGATCCTGTCGCGATCCACAGCGATCTCCTTGTCGCGCCGCAGATAGGCGCCGAGCCGGAGATTATCCTCGACGGTGAGCGGACCGAATATCTGGCGGCCTTCCGGGGACTGGAGAATGCCACGTGCCACGCGGAGATGTGGAGGCAGGCCGTCGATGCGTTCACCGAGAAACGTCACCCGGCCGTCGCTTATCGGCTGAACGCCGGATAGCGCATGCAGCAGCGTCGTCTTGCCGGCACCGTTCGAACCGATCAGCGCAACGACTTCGCCTGTCTTCACGTCAAGATTGACGCCCTTGAGAACGTCAATACGTCCGTAACGACTGCATAGATTGGAGATCTCAAGCACGGGCCGCCTCCCGTGCACCATGCTTGCCGAGATAGGCCTCAAGCACCGCCGGATTGGCTCGCACCTCGGCTGGACTGCCTTCGATCAGCGGTCGTCCTCGCTCCAGCACCAGAATGCGATCGGAGATCTTCATCACCAGCTTCATGTCGTGCTCGACCAGCACCACGGCGATGCCCTTCGCGGCCACCCGGCAGATCAGCCGGTCGATCTCCTCGGTCTCCACCGAATTACAGCCCGCCGCCGGTTCGTCGAGCAACAACACGCGCGGCTCACTCGCCAGCGCGCGCGCAATCTCGAGCCGCTTGCAGGCGCCGTAGGACAACGCCCCCGCCAGCGTGTCAGCGCTATCGCGCAATCCGACCTCGTCGAGGAACGCCGCAGCGGCTTCCCGGGTCTCCCTGTTCTGCCGCGTTACCGATGGCAGCCTCAACAGATCTGCGAACAGGTTGCACCTTTCCTGCAGATGGCGGCCGACCATGACGTTCTCGATCGCGGTCATGCGCTGGAAGATCTGCAGGTTCTGGAAGGTGCGTGACAGGCCCCGCGCCGCCAGTGCATCCGGCGCGAAACGGGTGACATCTTGCCCGGCCAGTTCGACCCGGCCCTGGCTCGCTTCGTAGATGCCGGAGACCACATTGAACAATGTGGTCTTGCCGGCGCCATTCGGCCCGATGATGGAGAATATCTGGCCGGCCTCAACGGAGAAGCCGACGCCGTCGATGGCCTTGAGGCCGCCGAACGAGATGCCGATATCGCTGACTTTGAGAATGGTCATGCGCGGCGCCCCGTCATGAATTTCGACAGCACGGGCACGATGCCCTCGCGCATGAAGATCATCGATACGATGATGATGAAACCCAGCATCAGATTCTCGTATTCCTGAAACACGGTGAGAACCTGCGGCAACATGATCAGCACCGCCGCCCCGACGATACTGCCTACCACCGAGCCGAGGCCGCCCAAGACGACCATGGTCACCAGTTCGATGGAATGGAGGAAGCCGGCCTGATCCGGATTGACGAAGCCGTTCATCAGCGCGAGCGCGGAACCTGCGAGTGAAGCGTAGACCGCAGCAACGACGAAGGCCTGCAACTTGAAACGATTGACGTTGACGCCAGTCACCCTGGCGGCGATCTCGCTGTCATGCAGCGCGCGAAACGCGCGTCCGGTCGGCGTATCATCCAGATTGAGCGCGACCCAGGTGCCAGCGAGCAGCAGCCCGCCCGTAATCCAGTACCAGGTATCGGAGCCGCTGGCGCGCCAGCCGAACAGCGTGAGTTTCATCACCGATATGCCATCCGGACCACCGGTCCAGCGGCTTTCTGTGGTGATGACCAGCGCCACCAGCACGCCGAAGCCGAGCGTTGCGATAGCGAGATAGTGTCCCTTCAGGCGAAGGATCGGGCGGCCGACCAGGAAGGCCAGCAGCGCCGACAGCACGCAGCCGAGCAGAGCCGCCGCCAACGACGGCACGCCGAGATGCGTCGGGCCGATCGCGACGGCATAGGCGCCGATCCCGAAAAAACCGGCATGGCCGAGACTGACCTGGCCGGCCTTTCCCATCAGGATATTCAGGCCGATCGCCGCGAAGGCAGAGACCCAGACCAATGACGCGACCCGGAAATAATAGCTCGACGGAAATGCCAGCGGCAGGACGGCGATGACGATCGCCAGCACGAGCAGAATGCCATAGCGGTGGCGCAAGGCTGCAAGCATCGCTCAGACCCTCTCGATGGTGCGGCGGCCAAATAGTCCCTGGGGCGCGGCAAACAGCGCTGAGAGGATCACGATGAAGGCAAACGCATCCTTATAGGTCGAGCTGATGTAACCGGCGCCGAACGCTTCGAGCAGCCCGAGTAGTAGCCCGCCTGCAACGGCTCCGAGCGGATTGCCCATGCCGCCGAGCATGGCCGCAGCAAAACCCTTCAGCGCCAGCAACGTACCGACATCGTAGCTCGTCAGGGTGATCGGCGTGATCAGGATGCCAGCAACACCACCGATGGCGGCCGAACCGCCGAAAGCCAGCGCCATGATGGTGGTGGTATTGATGCCGACCAGCCGCGCGGCGAACCGGTTGGCCGACGTGGCGAGCACAGCCTTGCCGAGCAGGGTGCGTTCGAGAAAGACGTAGAGCAGCAGGACCATTACGGCCGTGCCGCCAATCACCCAGAAGCTCTGCGGCTGAACGGCCGCGCCGAGAATCTGCACCGGCGTATCACCGGAGAATGACGGCAGCTTGTGAAACTGTTTGTCGAAAACGATCTGCGCCGCACCGCGCAACAGAATCGACGCGCCGATGGTGATGATGATCAGCGACACGGCCGACGCACCGCGGGCCGGCGCGATTGCGAGCCAGTACAGCAACAGGCCAAGGACGACCGACACGATGACCGCGACCAGCGCCGCAAACGGCAGCGGCACACCGGCCGCATGAACGAACACCGTGACCATTCCGCCCAGCATGACGAACTCGCCTTGCGCGAAGTTCACCACGTCGGAGGCGTTGTAGACCAGGGTAAAGCCAAGCGCGACCAGGGCGTAGACCGCGCCGATCGTCAGGCCCGAGACCAGAAATTGAAAAAACTCCGGCATGCGTGCCAACGGCCTTTCATTGCCAGTACAATCTGTTCTGCGTGGAGCGAGAACGGTCGATCCCCGCGCACGACGATGGATGTCGCGGAGATCGCCGTTTGTGACGTCAGGTACCGGATGGCAACAGGGTCCAGTCGCCGCCCTTCACTTCCAGCATGCGGAAGGCGGATAGATCGAGGCCGAGATGGTCAGTCGGAGACATGGTCACGATACCACCGGTACCGACAAAGCCCTTGGTCTTCTCGATTTCATCGCGCACCTTCTTGGCGTCGGTGGAATTGGCGCGCTTCATCGCCTCGACCATGATGTACAACCCATCATATGCATGACCGCCAAAGGTCGAGACCGGCTGCTTCGCCGTTGCCTCGAATGTCTGCTTGTAGTCGACCACGACCTTCTTCTGCGGATCGCCGTCCGGCAGCTTGTCGCCGACCAGAAGCGCCGCAGCCGGAAGCCGTACGCCTTCTGCGGCCGGACCGGCGAGTTCGATGAAGCTCTTCGAGGCCACGCCATGGCTCTGATACAGCGGGGTCGCCGACATGCCGAGCTGCGCATAATTGCGCGTCACGATCGCGGGTCCTTGCCCAAAACCCGGATTGACCACCGCCTGCACCCCGGCAACGCTCTTGATCTTGGTGAGCTGCGCTGTCATGTCGCTGTCGCGCGGGCCATAGGTTTCTTCGGCGAGAATCTGCACGCCATAGGTCGGGGCGACCTTGACGCATTGCGCCCGCATCGATGCGCCGAAGCCGTCGGTGCCGGAAATCATCGCTACCTTGGTGAAATTGCGCTGCTTGAGGTTCTCGAAGATCTTCTCGCAGGCCATCTTGTCGGTATGCGGCGTCTTGAAAATGAACTTGCGCACGGGATCGACCACTTCGATCGCGCCGGCCAGCGAGATGAACGGCACCTGCGCATCTTCGAACACCGGGATCATCGCCATCGTCGTGCCCGTGGTCGAACCACCGACCATCGCAACGACCTTGTCGTCTTCGATCAGACGGGTGGCGAATGTGCGCGCCTTGTTGGCATCGCCGCCGTCGTCATAGATGACGAGTTCGATCTTCTTGCCGGCCACGCCACCGGCAGCGTTGATCTTGTCGACATACATGCGCAGCGTTTTGTCTTCGGGCTCGCCGAGAAACGACGCCGGACCCGTGACCGACAACACCGACCCGATCTTGACGGTCTGCTGTGCGAGTGCCGGATTGTAGATGAACAGTCCCGACAGCGGCAGCGCAACGGCTGCGGCAATAGCAAGGCTCTTGAAATGCGAGTGGCGCGTCATCTCGTTTCCTCCCCTGTGATGGCCGCCCATTTTTGAGCGTGCCCGGCGCTTTGCGTGCATCCTAGCGGCCAAACCGCGCGCGATGGCACCAAATCCCGGATCGACTTTTATAATTGACCGAACGGTTGGTCAATAGTAACGTCTGCTTCACAACGGCGCAGAGCCGAAAAAGAACGACGGAAATAACGATAGGGAGGAAGTGGTGGATACGAGTCTCGTCACGACCGAAATCCGCGAAGGCTATCGCGTTCTCACGCTCAACAGGCCCGACCGGTTGAACTCGTTCAGCGCTGCGATGCATGCCGAATTGATGGCGGCATTGGTGGCTGCGGAAGCCGACACATCCTGCCGTGCCCTGCTCTTGACCGGCGCCGGCCGCGGTTTCTGCGCCGGACAGGATCTCTCCGACGGCGTTTTCACGCCGGGCGAAACACCGGATCTCTCCGTTACTATTGCGACCTACTACAATCCGCTGGTTCGCAAATTGCGCAGCCTGCCGATGCCGGTGATCTGTGCCGTCAACGGTGTCGCGGCCGGCGCGGGCGCCAATGTGGCATTCGCCTGCGACATCGTGATCGCCGCGCGCTCCGCGAAATTCATCCAGGCCTTCGCCAAGCTCGGCCTCGTACCGGATGCCGGTGGCACGTGGATCCTGCCGAGACTGGTCGGCACCGCGCGGGCCCGGGCGCTCGCACTGCTCGCCGAACCCGTTCCCGCGGATCAGGCGGAAGCCTGGGGCATGATTTGGAAGTCGGTGGATGATGGCAATCTGATGACTGAAGCGCACCGCCTCGCCTCGCATTTCGCGACCCAGCCGACCGCTGGCCTCGCTTTGATGAAGCAGGCGCTCGATGCCTCCGAGACTAACAGTCTCGACCAGCAACTCGACCTCGAATGCGATCTGCAGGGACAGGCCGGCCGGACGCCGGATTATCTCGAAGGCGTCACCGCCTTTATGGAAAAACGCGCACCGCGTTTCGTCGGGAGGCAGTGATGGAAGCGCGTGAGGCAACAACCGAGACCGCGGCGCAGACTGTGGCACTGGCCTGTGCCGATGCGATGTGGCGTAATGATCGCGCCAGCAAGGCAATGGGCATGTCGATCCAGCGGATCGCGCCCGGCGAAGCCGTGTTGTCCATGACGGTGCGCCCGGACATGACCAATGGTCACGACATCTGCCATGGCGGGTTCATCTTCACGCTCGCCGACTCGACCTTCGCTTTTGCCTGCAACAGCTACAATCAGCGCACCGTCGCGCAACAATGCGCCGTGACATTCATCCGCGCTGTTCCTGCCGGCGAGACGCTCACCGCCCATGCCATCGAACGCTCCAAGGCCGGGCGCGGCGGCATCTACGACGTCACCGTGCGCGATAGCAAGAATATCGTCGTTGCCGAATTCCGCGGCCACTCGCGCACCATTGCGGGCGAGGTGCTGCCGCCGAATTCCACGACAGATCAATAAAAGCAGATCCGGGAGGATTCCATGTTTCAAATGCCGCTGCGCAAGCTGAACCAGCTCAGACCCGAGCCCACCGAACTGGACCGGTATGAAGTCGCCGCCACCGCAGACCTGCGGACCTGGCAGCTCAAGCAACTCGCATGGTCACTGCGCCATGCATATGACAACGTGCCACATTACCGCAGCAAGTTCGACGCCGCCGGCATTCATCCAAGCGATCTCACGAGTCTCGACGATCTGGCGAAATTTCCGTTCACCACCAAGGCCGACCTGCGTGACAACTATCCGTTCGGCATGTTTGCGGTACCCGAGCAGCAGGTCGCGCGCATCCATGCCTCGTCCGGCACCACCGGCAAGCCCACCGTCGTCGGATACACCAAGCGCGACATCGACACCTGGAGCGATGTGGTTGCTCGCTCGATCCGCGCCGCGGGCGGACGCGCCGGCATGAAACTGCACAATGCCTATGGCTATGGCCTGTTCACCGGCGGCCTCGGCGCGCATTATGGCGCGGAACGTCTCGGCTGCACGGTGATCCCGATCTCCGGCGGCATGACCGAACGTCAGGTACAGCTCATCACCGATTTCAAGCCGGACATCATCATGGTTACGCCATCCTACATGCTGGCGATCCTTGATGAATTCCGGAAGCAGGGCCTGGATCCGCGCAAGTCATCGTTGCGAATCGGCATCTTTGGTGCCGAGCCGTGGACCAATGCGATGCGCGAGGAGATCGAGGAAGCCTTCGATCTTCATGCCGTCGACATCTACGGCCTGTCGGAGGTGATGGGCCCGGGCGTCGCCAGCGAATGCGTGGAGACCAAGGACGGGTTGCATATCTGGGAGGATCATTTCTATCCGGAGGTGATCGATCCGCATACCGGAAAGGTGCTGCCAGACGGCGAGGAAGGCGAGCTGGTGTTCACATCGCTGACCAAGGAGGCAATGCCGATCATCCGTTACCGGACGCGCGACCTCACCCGCCTGCTGCCCGGCACGGCGCGCGCCATGCGACGCATGGAGAAGGTCACCGGTCGCACCGACGACATGATCATCCTGCGCGGCGTCAATGTGTTTCCCACCCAGATCGAGGAAAAGCTGCAGATCATCCCTGGCTTGTCGATGCATTACCAGATCGTGTTGACGCGAAGCGGTCGCATGGACGAGATGGAGATTCACGTCGAGGCACGTCCCGAATTCTCTGCATCAGACCTTCGTCAGGCCGCCGCCAACCGGCTGGAGCAGGCGATCAAGGACACCATCGGCATCACATCGCGCGTCATCATCCGCGACCCCGACGGCATCGAACGCTCGGCCGGCAAGGCCAGACGCATCCTCGACCGCCGGCCGCAGAGCTAGACTCCAAAGGACTTCGATTCAACATGGCCCGTCCCCGCGCCAACAATTACGACGACAAGCGCCGCGCGATCCTCGATCGCTCGGCGGAGCTGTTCTCCGAATACGGTTATGACCGTGCATCCATGAACAAGATCTCTGCCGCATGCGGGGTGTCGAAGGCAAATCTCTATCATTACTACAAGGACAAGGATGAGCTTCTGTTCGACGTCATCCGCGTCCATCTCGAAGACCTGCTGCAGGTCGTCGAGGCTGCTGACCAGCCCGATCTGGCACCTGACGCGCGGTTGCGCGAGCTGGTGGCGGCGCTGCTCGAGGCCTATCGCGACGCTGACGCGCAGCACAGCGTCCAGATCAGTAGCATGCGGTTCCTGTCCGACGAGCGCCAGTCCACGTTGAAGAACATGGAGCGCGAACTCGTGCGCATCTTCTCAAGCGCCGTATCCGGGATAGCGCCGCAGCTCGCGGGTACGACGATGCTCAAGCCGGTGACCATGTCGCTGTTCGGCATGGTCAACTGGCACTACCTCTGGTTCAGGAGCCAGGGGCCGTTCACCCGCGCGGATTATGCCGACCTGGTCACGCGGCTGATCGTCGACGGCACGCGCGACCTGCTGGCGCAGTCTGCTGCGATTCCCAAACGTGCCGCTGCGCGGCGGAAGTAACGCTGCCTCCCAACTCGGGCCACTCACAAAGAAGGGCGATCACATGAAACTCGAAAGCTTCGTTTGCGGACAGTGGGCGGCCCCCGGGCACGACCTTATCGAGATCGCCAGCGCAGTGTCCGGTGACGTGGTCGCGCAAGCGACCAGTGGCAGGATAGATATGCGCAAGACGCTGGACTATGCCCGCGGCACTGGCGGCGCGCATCTGCGGCGGCTGACCTTTCACCAGCGCGCGGACATGCTGAAGAAACTTGGCCAGTATCTGACCGAGCGCAAGGAGCAGCTCTACAAGCTGTCCTTCCAGACCGGCGCGACCCGCACCGATAACATGATCGATATCGACGGCGGCATCGGTACCCTGTTCGTCTATGCCGGCAAGGGCCGCCGCGAACTACCTAACGCGAAATTCCTGCTCGATGGCGGCGTGGAATCGCTGTCGAAAACCGGCAGCTTCGCTGGCCAGCATATCGTGACGCCGCTGCACGGCGTCGCGGTGCATATCAACGCGTTCAATTTCCCGTGCTGGGGCATGTTGGAAAAGCTTGCCCCCGCTTTGCTGGCTGGCGTTCCGGTCGTCACCAAGCCAGCGACCGTGACGTCCTATGTGGCGCATGCGCTGGCGCGCATGATTATCGATTCCGGCATTCTGCCCGACGGCGCCTTCCAGTTTATCGTCGGCTCGACCGGCGACCTGTTCGATCACCTCACCTGTCAGGATGTGGTGTCCTTCACCGGTTCGGCCGAGACCTCACAGAAGCTGCAGCGACATCCGGTCATTGCCCGGGAGGCTGTTCGTTTCGTGGCCGAACGGGATTCGCTCAACGCCGCCATCCTGGCGCCCGATGCCGCGCCGGGCACGCCGGAATTCGACCTCTTCATCAAGGAAGTGGCGAAGGAGATGACGGTGAAGGCGGGACAGAAATGCACCGCGATCCGCCGCGCCATGGCACCATCCGCCCATATCGATGCGGTCATCGCTGCGCTGCGTGAACGGCTCGCCAAAATCACCATTGGCAATCCCGAATTGGAAAGCGTGCGCATGGGACCGCTGGTCGGACTGGACCAGCGGCGCGACGTGCTCACTCATGTGGCAAAGCTGCGCACCGAGGCCGAACTGGTCAGCGGCGACCCCGACCATTTTTCCGTCGAGGGTGCCGACGCCGCACGCGGCGCTTTCGTGCCGCCATTGCTGTTGCATTGCGCGAATCCCGCCGCCGCCATCAGCGTGCATGAGATCGAGGCATTCGGCCCGGTCTGCACTGTCATGGGCTACGGCGCGCTGGATGACGCGATCGCCCTCGCCAATCGCGGCGGCGGCAGCCTGGTCGCATCGGTCTATACGCATGATACGAAAATCGCATCCGACCTCGTATTCGGCATCGGCAGCTTCCACGGGCGCCTGGTCATGATTGATCGGGATTGCGCCAAGGAGCAGACCGGCCACGGCTCACCGCTGCCGCAGATGGTTCATGGCGGTCCCGGCCGCGCTGGCGGCGGCGAGGAGCTCGGCGGCATTCGCAGCCCGCAGCACTACATGCAGCGCACAGCCCTGCAGGGATCGCCTGCCATGCTCACCGGGATCACGGGAAGCTGGTCCAAGGGCGCACCGATCGTCGAGAAGGAACGGCATCCGTTCCGCTATCACTTCGAGGATCTTGATATCGGGCAGACCTTCACGTCGAAGGAACGCACGATCACGCTCGAGGACATCGAGCACTTCGCCCATTTCACCGGCGATACGTTCTACGCCCATATGGACGAGGAAGCGACCAAGGTACATCCTTTCTTTCCCGGCCGCGTCGCCCATGGCTATCTGCTGCTGTCCTTTGCCGCGGGGCTGTTCGTTGATCCCGATCCCGGCCCGGTGCTCGCCAATTACGGTCTGGACTCGCTGCGCTTCGTCAAACCGGTGCAGCCTGGCGAAGCGATCAAGGTACGCTTGACCGCGAAGGAAAAGTCACCGCGCAACAAGCAGTATGGCGAGGTCCGCTGGGACGTCGAAATCACCACGGCAACCGGCGAAACCGCCGCGACCTATGAACTTCTCACCATGAACGCCGTGCGACCCTGAACTTTCTATCCGGCAGCGGCTCCTCTCTGCCGGCCATTACATCCGCAACTCATTCAGGAAACCACGATGATCCTCGTCACAGTGATGTATCCCGCCGGAGCCGAGACGACATTCGATCTCGATTATTATCTGAGCAAGCATATGCCGCTGGTGCGGGAACGCTGGACCCCGCACGGGCTCAGCAACGCCCAGGTCGTCAAGGGCGTCGGCAAGCCCGACGGCAGCGCTCCCGACTATCAGATGATGGCGCTGCTGACCTTCGGCTCGCTCGACAATTTCAAGGCTGCGGGCAAGGCGCATGGCCGCGAGATCTTCGCCGACATCCCGAATTTCACCGACACCCAGGCTACGGTTCAGATCAGCGAGATTCTGGCCTGAGCCTGTCACAGCGTCGATGATCGGTGGAGATGCAGCTCATGGCCAGCACGGCGGCGGTCGGCGATGCGGAGCTCATCCGCGGCTTTTCGTTGAAGGCATTGCCGGACGCCTTTTACGATGACCCCTACCCAACCTATCGCGCCCTGCAGGCTCATGATCCGCTTCACCGGATGCCCGATGGATCGCTATTCCTGACACGACACAGCGATCTGGAGACCATCTACAAGGACACGGCCCGCTTCAGTTCCGACAAGAAGGTGGAGTTTGCGCCTAAATACGGCGTCGGTTCGTTGCTGTTCGAACATCACACCACCAGCCTCGTATTCAACGATCCGCCACTGCATACGCGGGTCCGCCATCTCATTGCCGGCGCGCTCAGCCCCCGCGCGATCGCTGAAACCGAACCGCGGCTGGTGGCGCTGGTCGACCGCCTGCTTGACGAGATGGCGGCCCGCGGCCATGCCGACCTGATCGAGGACTTCGCCTCGGCGATCCCCATCGAGGTGATCGGCAACCTGCTTGGCGTCCCCCATGAGGAACGCGGCCCATTGCGCGACTGGTCGCTTGCCATTCTCGGTGCCCTTGAACCATCGCTGTCGCCCCAGATGCAGTCACGCGGCGAAACTGCCGTCGCCGAATTTCTGGACTATCTGCGCCGCCTGGTCGCGAACCGGCGGGCACGACCGGGCGATGCCGAACACGACGTCCTGACTCGCCTCATCGCCGGCGAAACCGCTGGCGGCGAACGGCTCAGCGAAAGTGAATTGCTGCAGAACTGCATTTTCATCCTGAATGCCGGCCATGAGACAACGACCAATCTGATCGGCAACGGCCTCGAACTGCTGTTGCGCTTCCCGGAGCAAAAACAGCGTCTGATCGGTGAACCGGCGCTGATCCGACCAGCGATCGAGGAATTCCTGCGCTTCGAAAGCTCCAACCAGCTCGGCAATCGCAGCGTCGCGGTCGACACGGAGATCGGAGGCATCGCACTTCCAAAGGGCACGCTGATCACGCTGTGCATCGGCGCCGCAAACCGCGATCCCGCGCAATTTTCTTCGCCCGACCAACTCGACATCGGCCGCGCGCCAAACCGCCATCTGGCTTTCGCGTCGGGCGCCCATGTCTGCGCCGGCCTCAATCTCGCCCGCATGGAAGGCCGCATCGCCATCGGACGCTTCATGGCCCGCTTCCCGAATTTTGCAGCCGCAGGACTCGCAAAACGCGCCCGACGTGCACGATTCCGAGGCTTCACATCATTGCCCATAACGCTGGGATGATTTCCTCACATCGAATGCAGGATATTCCGTGATGACGACCTTTGACACATCCGCTGCCACACATTTGCTGCAGACCGTCTTTGCCCCGTGGGTGCAGGACCTCGACCTGTCCATCGAAAGCATCGATGCCGACAGCGCCATCCTGCGTATGAAGTTTTCGGACAGGCTCTGCCGCGACAATGGCGTCGTTTGCGGGCAGGCGCTGATGTCTCTGGCCGACACGGCCATGGTGTTCGCGATATCGGCGGCAGCAAGCGGCTATCTGCCGATGACCACTGTTGATCAGACCATCCACTTCCTCAAGCCCGCGATGCGTTCCGATCTGCTGGCGCAGGCGCGTGTGGTCAGGCTTGGGCGCACCATGGCATTCGGCAGCGTGACGATCGAAACCGCAAGCGACGCAAAGCCGGTCGCGCTGGCACAAACGGCCTATGCGATCATGCGCGACAGCCCGTGATCAGACCTGGTCATAATCGACGGTGATGCGCGCAGACACTGGATGCGCCTGACAGGTGAGCACGAAGCCCGCCTCCAGCTCCCAAGGCTCCAGTGAATAGTTGACATCCATTTGCGTGTCGCCCTCGACGACCTTGGCGCGGCAGGTGCTGCACATGCCGCCCCTGCAGGCATAGGGCAGATCCATACCGGCACGAAGCGCCGCATCGAGAATGGATTCCCCCTCGACGATCGGCACGTCCTTGCGCTTGCCGTCCACGATGAGCGCCGCGACCGCCTTGGGCGGTGCCTCCGGGGCCACGACAGGCTTGGGCCGCGGCTTGCCACCCAGGCCCGAAACGAAACGTTCGACGTGAACATGTTCGGCGGCGATGCCGAGTTCGGTGCAGGTTGCCGCGATCTCCTCGCTCATGGCCACCGGTCCGCAGATGAACACGTGATCGATCGCCTCCGCCGGCACCATCGCGCGCAGCAGGATGGAAACCTTGTCGCGATCCAGCCGGCCATACAGGATCGGCAGGTCCTGTTCTTCCTGAGACAGGACGTGGAACACGGACAGACGGCCCATGAAGCGGTCTTTCAATTCCTCCAGTGCTTGAAGAAACAGAATACCGGAGGCCGTCCGGTTGCCGTAGAACAGAAAGAAGCGGCTCTTCGGCTCTCGCGCGAGAATACCGCGAATGATCGACATGATCGGTGTAATACCGGATCCGGCGGCGAAGCCCACATGGATGCGCGCCTGCTCCGGCGTATGCGCGATGCCGAAACGCCCGGTCGGCGTCATGACGTCGAGTTCGTCGCCCGATTTGAGCTCATCGAGCACCCAGTTCGAAAAAGCGCCGCCATCGACCTTTTTCACAGCAATGCGCAGTTCGCGGTCATCGGGACTGGAGCAAATTGAATAGGACCGGCGCACCTCCTCCCCATCCATCATGGTCCGCAGCGTCAGATACTGGCCCGGCGCAAACGCGTAATCCTGTTCGAGATCTTCGGGAATGGCGAACGTCATCGACACCGCATCGGAGGTCTCGCGGCGCAGATCATCGACCGCGAGGCGATGGAATTTGGGAGTATGGGACATCGCGCAGTCGTCCTAATGACACTTGAAATAGTCGAAGGGCTCGCGGCACGCCGTGCAGCGCCACAGCGCCTTGCAGGACGTCGAGCCGAACTCGGACAGCACTTCGGTATCCGTCGATCCACATTGCGGACAGGCCACATGCTGTTCACCAAACAGCGCCCGGCGACCGCTCCCGGTCTGCGGTGGAGCCACGCCGTATTCCCTGAGCTTGCGGCGGCCATCGTCGCTCATCCAGTCGGTCGTCCAGGCCGGCGACAATACCGTTCTGACCTTCGAATTCCGAATGCCTTCGCGCGCCAAGGCCAGTTCGATTTCCAGCGCGATCATGTTCATTGCCGGACATCCCGAATAGGTCGGCGTGATCGCGACCTCGACCTGTCCGTCCACAATGGATACGTCGCGCAGGACGCCAAGATCCGCGATGGTCAGCACCGGAATCTCCGGATCGACTACTTCGGCCGCGGCAGCCCATGCACGCGCGCGCAACGCACTATTGCTGGTATCGGCGGCTACCATGATGCACCCGGGAACGAGCGCTGCAGCGACTGCAGCTCGCTGAGAAGATGGCCGAGATGCTCGCTGTGGTGTCCCGATCGCCCGCCTTTCTGCATCCAGCTTTTGTTCGGGCATACCAGCGTCGCCGTCTGCAAAACACCGGTCACGTTGTCGGTCCAGCCGGCGCGCAGGCTTTCCGGATCGATCACCAGCCCATCGGCGATCAATCCGGCATCGCTGTCATCGGTGTGGAACAGCTCGCCCGTGAAGGACCAGAGGTCGTCAACCGCGACCTGCGCGCGTTTATGGCTCTCAGCCGTGCCGTCGCCAAGGCGGATCACCCATTCGGACGAATGCCTGACATGATAGGCGCTCTCTTTCTCGGATTTTGCGGCGATCGCAGCCAGGGTGGCATCTTTTGAACCCATCATGGCGCGCCAGTAGGAATCGGCAAAGGCCGAGTAGAAGAACTGCCGGACGATGGTGCGGGCGAAATCGCCGTTCGGCTGCTCGACCAGCAGGCAATTGCGATACTGGCGGACGTCGCGCAGATAGGCGTAGCGGTCCTCGTCATTGCCGACGTCTTCGACCTTGGCCGCGTAACTATACAGTTCTCGCGCCTGGCCGATCAGGTCGAGGCCCATATTGGCGAGCGCCATGTCCTCTTCCATCATCGGCGCATGACCGCACCATTCCGACAGCCGGTGCCCCAGGATCAGCGCGTCGTCGGCACGACGCAGCGTGTAAAGCACCAGGGGGCTCTCACATACGGAGATCGAAGCTGCAGCCATGACCGGCGATCCTGCTGGCAAGAGTTCATTTGCTGTAAGAGCTTGACGCGTGCGCGAGAGACGCCGCGCACGCGCTCGCTCACATGTGCCCGACTTCGTCGGGCACGTCGTAGAATGTCGGATGTCGGTAGATCTTCGACAGTGCAGGCTCGAACATCATGTCCTTTTCGGCGGGATCCGAAGCGACGATGGTGTCCGACGGGACGATCCAGATCGACAGCCCCTCGCCGCGGCGCGTGTAGATGTCGCGCGCAGCCTGCATCGCCAGTGCGGCATCTGCGGCGTGCAGCGATCCGACATGCTTGTGCGCAAGCCCGTTGCGACTGCGGATGAAGACTTCCCAAAGCTGGATGTTCGGTGTGCTCATGATCGGCTCCTGTCCGTTCAAGCCGCGACAGCAGCGCGGCGCGCTCGCTGCTTCTCCGCATAGGCCACGGCGGCCTCGCGCACCCATGCGCCATCCTCGTGCGCCTTGCGGCGCGCGGCGAGGCGATCACGATTGCAGGGACCATTACCGGCCAGCACGTCCTGGAATTCCTGCCAGTCGATGGCACCATAGTCCCAATGGCCTGTCGTTGCGTTCCACTTCAGATCCGGATCCGGAATCCTGAGGCCGAGATAGTCGGCCTGGGGAACGGTGGCGTCGACGAATTTCTGGCGCAGCTCGTCATTGGAGAAGCGCTTGATTTTCCAGCGGGTCGATTGATCGCTGTGCTGGCTCTCGCCATCCGGCGGGCCGAACATCATCAGGCACTGCCACCACCAGCGATCCAGCGCATTCTGCGCCATCGCCTTCTGTTCAGGCGTGCCGTGCGACAGCGTGACCATGATTTCGTAACCTTGGCGCTGATGGAACGACTCTTCCTTGCAGACGCGGATCATCGCGCGCGCATAAGGACCGTAGGAACAGCGGCACAGCGGAATCTGGTTCATGATGGCAGCTCCATCCACCAGCCATCCGATCGCGCCGATATCGGCCCAGGTCAGCGTCGGATAGTTGAAGATGGACGAGTACTTCGCCTTGCCGCTCAGCATCTGGTCGACAAGTTCCTCCCGCGAGGTGCCGAGCGTTTCCGCGGCCGCATAGAGATACAGGCCGTGCCCGCATTCGTCCTGCACCTTGGCCAGCAGTGCCGCTTTACGACGCAAAGTCGGCGCCCGTGTGATCCAGTTGCCTTCCGGCAGCATGCCAACGATTTCGGAATGGGCGTGCTGGGAAATTTGCCGCGTCAATGTCTTGCGATAGGCAGCTGGCATCCAGTCATTCGGCTCGATGCGCTCTTCATTGGCGACGCGGGCCTCGAAACGAGCGGATTTGTCAGCGTCTTCCAGATGCCGGTCGTCGGCCTGCGGCGCGTTCAGGGCCTGCGTATACATGCCTCGTCCTCCCGTATGTTTTCTCAAACATATAACCAAAAGTCAGAAATGCAAGATATTTTTGTAACATAACGGATTACTGGTCGGAGAACCTGTGCGCGAGTTCCACGCCCGGCGCTGGCAATCGTCCGCCTGCATTTGCCCCATGTTGGTCGAGCCACTGCTCGGAGGCCGAAAGCAAGGCCCGGTAGATCCGGCCGCATAGCGCGCGCGCCTCTGCCGCAGGCCAATCCGCCGGTAGCAGCGCCGGTGGCAGCAACGGGTCGCGCAGCAGGACGCGGCGGTACTGATGAATCAGCAGGACGCGCGCCAGCATCGCATCGGCCGGCGACAGCGCGTCCGCGCCGGCGATCCACACTTCCAGGGGCGAGAAGGTCTTCAGAAAATCCCGATAGGAATCAGCTATTCGCGGCAGCAGCCAGGACTCTCCGATCAGGCGGCGCCCCATCTCGTTATCGGCCGACACCTCCAGCCGGATCGCACCGGCCACCACCGATGGCACGGCGACGCCGGATGGCGCGACCCAGACGCCCGGCATCGGATTGCCGAACCCCGCCTCGGTCAATGCGGCGCGCGACACCTCGCGATCCCCGCCATTGGAGATCAGGAGCAGTTCAAGAAGCCCCTCCCATTCCGAGGGCTGCGGATTGTAGACATGCGCCACCGCTGACGCGAAACGCTCCCGCCCGCTTGGAGCCAGCTTGTAGAAGCTCTTGCGGCCGACCTTCTCGCGATCGAGCCAGCCGTCCGCTGCGAGCCGGGACATCGCGGTGCGCACCACGCCGCCGTCGATCTCCAGCATCTCCAGGAATGCCAGCAATGTGCCGAGCCACACCGATCCGCCGCGCGGCAAGATCGCGTCGCCATAGAAGGTGATGATCAGCGAGCCGGTGCGTGAGGGTTCACGCTTGAAACGGCTGATAATTCGAAATAGCGGATGCTGCGACATAGCGCATGCGTAAAACATTTCGGCACGAACACAAACACCCAAGAGCGGACTTCGGCGATGGCTGCGAACGCAAAGCCCGACAATTGGAACTCATTTGTCGAGCTTGAACACCATCTGGGTCGGGCGCACAAACCGCAATGCGATCAGAAGAAGCGTCATGACCATCACCATGTAGATCACGGCCATGGCATCAATCGAATAGACGGGGCGAACACCTCCGGCGAACATATTATAGAACAGTGCGACGACCAGCGTTTGCGATCCGCCGCCGCCGAGAAGAAATGCGAGTTCGAAGTTCGATATCGTGTTGACCAGCACGAGGACGCCGGCGGTCAGTATTCCCGGTACCATCAGGGGAAACAGGATCCGCCTGAAAATCTGAGCCCGGCTTGCGCCAAGCATTGACCCGCTCCATTCCAGATTGACGCTGATCTGCTCGAAGAACGGCATCAACACGAAAACGGCCAGCGGCACCATCGGCACCAATACCGCCAGGATCACGCCGACGACGGATCCGCCGACTCCATATCGATAAAGGGTGGTTGCTAGCGGAATCCCGTAGGTCATCTGAGGGATCACCAATGGCAGAAAATACAGCAGGAGGATGACTGATTTGAATCGAAAATTTCGCCGAGCCAGAATGTAGGCCGCTGGAAACCCGATTGCCAATGCGAGAACGACGACCACCACGACGATCAGCAGCGTAATACTCAGCACCTGCCCCAAATCGAAATTCTTCCACGCATAAGCGAACCAGTCCGTCGTATAGGCTGGCGGCAGTAAGCCACCGAACCATCGCTTCGCGAATGAACTCACCACGACGTGGGATACGATCCCAAGCATGTTGAGGATGAAACCCACGATGAACAGATAGAGCGAGAGCTTCCACATTCTGGTTCGCATTGTGCGGCCCTATCTCTTTCCGACGCCCATGGTCGCTGCTGGCGACAACCGGCGACGGAACAGGATGATGACCAGCAGCGCCGCCAGCTGACACAGGCCCATGACCACCGCAATCGCGGAGGCGGCCGACATGTCATATTGCTCGAAGGCCTTCTGATAGGCCGCAATGGAGATCGTGCGCGTGGTACCCGCCGGCTGCCCGAGCATGATGGCGGACGGAAAGACCGCAAAGCTCATGACGAACACCAGCGCAAATGCGATGGCGAGGCCGGGCGCGATGAGCGGCAGCATCACACGCCGGAAGACGATCGAAGGTGTCGCCCCCAGCATCCGCGCCGAGCGTTCAAGGCTGGGGTCGATACCGGATATGTATCCCAGCAGCATCAGGAAGCAGAACGGGAACTGCTGCATGAACAACGCCAGCATGACGCCAGCGTAGTTATGAGTCAGGATGAACGGCTCCTTGATAAGGCCGAGCGCAAGAAGAACCTGGTTGAACCAGCCCTGCGACCCATAGAATCCCAGAATGCCTTCCGAGAGCAGGATCACGCCGAGCGAAATAGGCATGATCAGGATCGTGGTCACGGTCCGTTCCATGAAAATGCCGCGGCGCATGCCGTAAGCGAGCCACAGTGCCAGCAGAAGGACAACGACGGTGGTGGGAATCGCCAGACTGAAGGTGATCCAGATCGTGCCGTATTGATAGGGATCGCTGAAGAATGCGAGATAGTTTGCAAAACTGAAGCCATCGACCTTTTGCGGCTGGAGACTGAGATAGACGCCGTACAGAAACGGATAGACGAACATGCACAGAACGTAGAGCAACGATGGCAGCAGACAGAGGAATGCCAGCCCGTCGAATTCGCTCTTCTCGTCATTCGCTACCGCGCGCATCATTCTCTCGCCTATTCCGCGGGCAGCAGGACGACCTTGTCGACCGGAAACTGAAGGCCGATCGTATCGGCGGTTCGTATCGCTTCGGCGGTGCGCAACCAGACCCGCGTGTGTTCATTGATCCGTATCGCGGCTTCCTGTTCCCGACCGAGATACTCGACCACTTCGACACGGCCATTGACATCTTCGGCACCTGACACGACTTCCCTGCCTGCATGGATGTCATCCGGGCGTATGGCCATCACCATGTCGGTATCCGCTCGCACGTCGGCCCCTGCCCGTGCCCGAATGCGGATGCCATCACCGACGCCCTCGGCGATCCCGTCCGACACTGATGCGATCCTGACCTTGAAGAAATTCCGGAACCCCATGAAGTCCGCTACGAAGACATTCTTCGGCCGGTCATGGATTTCCTGCGGGGTACCCGACTGCATCAGGACGCCGTTGCGTAACACTACGATCCTGTCCGACAGCGACAATGCTTCAGCCTGGTCGTGGGTCACGTAGATCGATGTCAGCCCCAGCGCGGCGTGGATCTGCTTGATCTCCGCACGCATCTCGACCCTCAGCTTGGCGTCGAGATTCGAAAGCGGCTCATCGAACAGCATCAAGCGCGGATGCAATACGAGGGCACGCGCAATCGCGACGCGTTGCTGCTGACCGCCGGAGAGCTGGCCCGGATAACGCTCCTCATAGCCGGTCAATTGCACCAGCTTGAGCATCGCATCGGTGCGTTTCTTGATCTCATCCTTCGACAGCGGCTTCAGGGTAAGCCCGAACGAGACGTTGTCGAAAACCGTCATGTGAGGAAACAGCGCGTAGTTCTGGAATACCATTCCGAATGCGCGCTTCTCTGGCGGCAGATGATCGACCCGCGCTCCATTGAGCCTGATCTCCCCCTCGGTAGCCGCAATCAGACCGGCGACAATCGACAAGGCCGTGGATTTTCCGCATCCGCTTGGTCCAAGGAAGGTAACGAACTCGCCCTTTCGGATATCAAGCTCGAGATTGTCCAGCACGGTCTTGTTGCCATAGCGCTTGGTGATCCCAAGCTTCAGCGAGTCCAACGTCTCTCCCGGCCCGTTCATGTCGTCCCGTTTCTGAGTGAGAAGCAACAAGGTCATCGGCAGGCCCGCTCATGCGCGGACCCGCACGCTCATCGAATTGGTTACTTCTTGACCTGGTTTGCGCCCACTTCCCGGTCCCAACGATCCATCGCGTAGCTCAATTCCTTCACGCCGAGCGGTGGGGATACTTTCCACTTGGTTCCGACTTCGTCGTATTCGGGGCGCCAGAATTCCTTCACAAGATCCTGGATATCCTTAGGCGCCTTTTCCATCGTAGCCGCCGTGATAGTCGGCCCAATGAAGCCCGGCCAGGAAAGCACCTGCTGCTCCGGTCGACGCATGAATTTCATGAGATCGAGGATGACGTCGACTTGCTCTTTCGGCACGCCTGTGGGGATGCACCAGTAGTGTCCGTCGACCACGAAAGTCGTGTTCTGAAGGATGGTGATCTTGGAGTCCGGCGGGATGACGCTCTGGGCCCGGGGCTTCATGTCCCATTCCATGATGCCGGCGATGATCCAGCGTTGCCCCTGGGCGAATTCCTTCAATGTGATCGCGGTGCCCGTCGGATAGTATTCGACGTACTGCCCAAGCTCCTTCAGATAGGCCCAGGTCTTGTCCCACCCCTTGTCTGGATCGAGCGGCTTTGAATCATTGAGGATATGCGCCATGCCCAGCACGATCGACCGGCCTGGTCCGCTATTCGCCGGCCGCGCATACATCAGCCGACCCGGATTTGCCTTCGCCCAGGCCAGCAATTCTTCGGCGGTTTTCGGCGGATTGGGGACCTTGCTGGGATTGTAGACGAACACCGGCCCGCCAGCGTTGCCCACTGACGGCACCATGTAGTCGCGCCCCTCGTCATATAGCGCCTTGCCGGCAGGCGTCATCTCATCGCGCGGAAACTGCTTCTCGAAATCGGGAATCTTGATCAGCTGGTTGTTGGCCGCGAGAAATGCGCCGCCGTCCTGTCCAGTCAGCACGAGGTTGATATCCAGCCGTCCCGCATCCTGCTGAGCCTTGATCTTGGCCGGCAATTCCGGCGCCGGCGCGCGCTGAATCCTGATCTCCTTGACCTTGTCGGGGTTGGCTTTCTTGTAGTTCTCGATGATGACCTGGGTGGATGCGAGATCGCCCCCGGTATCGATGATCGAGAGAACGATCGGCTCAGCAGCCCGCAGAGGTGTGCCAGTGAAGGCCGTTGCGGCAAAGACAGCCGCAGCGCCCGCAAACGGGCGCAATAATGCATTCGGATAGATCCGCATTTCCGTTTCCTCCATGGCATATGCACCCGCGTCACGCGCGGTTGTCATTTATTTGTAAACACAGCATCGACGAGTTAGGCGACATCTGTCAAGCATTGGGAGATCGCGATCAGCCGATCATGAGCAGGACTTGCTGATGTCGCGATGTCGCACCTTGCCCGTAGTTCTCGTTCGCATATCAATCTGTGACTTCATAACCGCCCCCAAGAGCCGACAAGTCGGCGCCTTGAGAAGGTGGGCCATCGGGAGAAACACATGCCAATTGGAGTCGGCCTGATCGGGCTGGGAATGGCGGTGAAGCCGCACATTCTTTCGTTGCTTGAACTGCAGGCGCAGGGACGGATTACGATCGTCGGCGGATTTGCGCCGTCAGCGGACCGGCGGTCGGCGTTTTCACGGCAGTGGGACGTTCCGGTCTTCGATAGCGAAGAGGATTTGCTGTCGCGCTTCGATCTCGATCTCGTCTTGATACTGACGCCCCCCGGAACGCATCTGGCCACCGTGCAGACTGCAGCCGCAGCGGGAAAACACATTCTGGTGGAGAAACCCGTTGAGATATCGGTTGCCCGGGGTGAAGAACTCGCGGCCGTCACCGAGGCTGCCGGCGTGCGGTGCGGCGTGTGCCTGCAGCATCGCTTTCGTCCCGCAGCACTACGCCTGAAGGCTGTGCTGGACCAGGGAGATCTGGGCGATATCCTGTCGGCGAGTGCATCGATCCGCTGGTGGCGCGACGATGCCTATTTCCGTCAACCTGGCCGCGGCATGAAGGCTCGCGACGGTGGCGGCGTGTTACTCACGCAGGCCATCCATACTCTCGATTTGCTTCTGCACTTCGTCGGGCCGCACAAGGACGTCACCGGCTTTGCGTCGACCTCGCCGCTCCGGGCGATCGATACCGAAGACGTGACGGCGGCGGCGGTGCGCTTCCAGAGCGGCACCATCGGCGTGCTCGATGCCACCAGTGTTGCGCGGCCGGGCTATCCGGAGCGTATCGAAATCGCTGGCACGCGCGGCTCGGCCTATCTCGAGACGTTCCAGTTGGCCATCCATCGCCACGAAGGCCCGCCAGAGACGGTCGGGACCGCGCAATCAGGCGGCGGAGGAGCCGATCCGATGGCATTCGATCACGGACCACATCGAGGCGTGATCACCGAGATGCTGGATGCAATCGAACAAGGACGCGAGCCGTCCAATAACGTACGCTCTGCGCTTCTCGTGCAGCGGTTGATCGAAGCATGGTTGTCAGACGCCGCCGCCCGCGCTTGACCCAATGCAATCACCGGCGAGCAACAGCGCACCGACTTGTCAAAAAGATGTAATATTGCCAAAGACTGGAGCATGTTCGGATCAAGGACGGAGTGAATATGGGCGCAGCGGTCAAACGGGACGACATTCCGGAGCGCCCGGCTGTGACCGGAAAGCTTAGTGACCGCGTCTACGATCATGTCCTCAGCCAGATCACGGTCGGAATCTACCCGGTCAATTCGCGGCTCCCTCCTGAAACGCGCCTGGCAGATCAGCTTGGCGTTTCACGCCCGGTCGTCCGTGAAGCGCTGATGCGGCTGCGCGATGACGGCGTCGTCGCATCGCGGCAGGGCGCCGGCTCGTTCGTGATGCGACGTCCCGCGGCGGACGTTTACAACTACGCTCCCGTGGGAAGCATTGCCGATATCCAGCGCTGTTTCGTATTTCGGATCGGCATCGAAGGAGAAGCCGCCGCGCTTGCCGCGCGCGATCACGATACAGAAGGACTGCGGCGTATCCGCGACGCTATCACGGCACTTGATCAGGTGATCACAGATGCCGCGCTCGGCGTAGAGGAAGACATTGCGTTCCACCGTGCGGTCGCAGAGGCCACCGGCAACCGTTTCTTCGCCGCGACTCTCGCCGCGATCCAGTCTCAGGTGAGCGTTGGTATCACGCTCAATCGAAATCTCTCCTTGATCCAGCCTCGCGATCGACTTCTGCGTGGGCAAGAGGAGCATCGGGCGGTGCTCGATGCGATCGCCGCCAGAGACGAAGCCGGAGCTCGCGAAGCCATGCGGTCGCATATCGAGAACGCCCGCAAGCGCGTTTTTGAGGGCGGCTAGCCCGTCGTGGCTTTCGGGCTTTCGCGTTACGCAAAAGCGGCAATTCCGGCTTGGCCGACGCCCCCTTGCGACAGTGACAGGAGCAATGCCCTGGGCTAATGCCTTGGGCTATTGCAACATCCCAGCCGCTACCTTGGCACGCACAACCTCAACCTATCGGGCCATGCCACTACCAAGCCTCCTCTCACAAAACGCATGCCGAAAATAAGCAGGAGACTCTCCAGTCGCCTTCGCCGCTGGCGGCGCAGCACACGATGGGCGCGACGAAAGCTTGCGGAAGCGCCGTGGGCTCTTCGAATGGCAGGCGTCGTCGCGATCGCGCTTGCGGCCTTGATGCTGACGAACCTCATTTATCAGGTGATCCATAAGCCGACAGAGTTGCTCTTCTTTGTCGGCCACAAGCTCGACAAGGAGCCGGCCGAGACGTGGCGGCAATACGGACCGCTGTTTCGCGCCTATTCAACCCATTCGATCACGCCCGAATTATTGGCCGCGCTCGCCCAGGTCGAGAGCTCAGGCAATCCGGTGGATCGCACCTATTGGCGCTGGCGGTTTAGCTTCAATCCGTTCGCGATCTACCAGCCCGCATCAAGCGCCGTTGGCCTGTTCCAGATGACCGATCCGGCCTATTCCGAGGTTACCCGGTTCTGCATCCGAGCGAACACAGTCAAAGATACGGGCTGCGGCTTCGGTCCCTACTTTCGCGCAATCCCGAGTCATGCCGTGGAGCTGGCATCGATATATCTGGACCGCAATGTCGCTGCCGTACTCACCCGGGCGGGCGGTGTTGTCGCTACCGTGCAACAGACACAGGATCTTGCCGCCTTTATCCATCTCTGCGGCGGAGGTCCTGCCACCGCTTACGCACGCCGTCGCTTTCAGATGATCACCGGCGAGCGGTGCGGGGATCATCTCGTTGGGGCTTACATCTCCAAGGTCAACGCGATGAAGCGGCAGTTCTTGCGCTTTGCAGCCAATGGCGGAAATTAGCGCGCGGGTAAGGAAGCGCAGCAACACTTATCGACGGTCTCTGGCGTGACGGGATTCTCAAGCAGCTTGCGAACCATTGTACCATTGAAATGGCGATATAATTTCCAATAAAAAGGACTTGCGATTGGCCTGTTTGACGCCCGCCAGAGGCAACACGACCTTTGGTTGGCATAGGCCTGACCGGCGACGCCGCTCTGCCAGGTGCGTCACGTATTAGGCTCCCATCAACAGTGGGGTGGGAACAGCCCGATCGCCATATTCTGCGATAGATGTCCGGGATGAGCACATGGATCTTCGTGACCTAGCATATTTCGAAGCGATCGCGGATCTCGGCCACATGGGACGGGCCGCCGAACGGCTCGGGCGGACGCAGCCGGCGCTGACCAAATGCATTCAGCGGCTCGAGGAGGCGGTGGGCGCGGATCTGTTCGAGCGAACCGGACGCGGCATCTCGCTTACTCGCGTGGGCGAAGTGCTTCTGTCGCGGGCCCGGCGCATGCGATCGGCCATGGAAGAGTCGCTTCGCGAGGTCAGCGATTTCGCCGCAGGGACTGTCGGCCATGTCCGCATCGGCTGCGGTGCCACGATGGGCGAATATCTACTGCCGCAAGTCTGCCGCGCACTCATCGACGATTCGCCGGGTGTCACGATCGAGGTGCAAATCGCGATGAGTGGGGTGGTTCGCGCCGCATTACGCGACAAGGCGCTCGATCTTGCCATCGGGCCTATCCTTCCGAGCGACGCCGATGAGTTCAGCGCCGAGGCGTTTGGAATCGACGAGGTGGTTGTCGTCGCGGCGCGGGGGCACGCCCTATGCGGCAGGCCGCTTCAAATCCACGATCTCGTTGCATCGAGATGGGTTCTTCCGGCGCGCACGGTTGCCATGCGTCAGTGGCTCGATCAGATCTTCGAGGCACATGGCCTGCCGGAGCCGATTGTCCAGATCGAAACCAATTCCATCACCACCCTGCCGAGGCTGATCGCCGATACCGCACTGCTCAGTTTCACATCTACTCGCAACCTGCGCCCGGACCGTCTTGGCGTACAGCTTGAGCGTCTGGATGTCGGTGCCACGACGATGAAGCGGCCTTTGGGTTTGATCAGCCGCCGGGACGGCTACTTGTCCCCGGCTGCGCAGCGCGTCGTGACCCTGCTGCGCAGCCGCGGCCGCTCATTTCTCGATCAGAGTCCGTTGCCCCCCGTTGAGCAACATGAACCTGCCGGCAGCCCGCCGGGCCCTGTCGTCAAAGCCGGCGAGGGAGCCCGCAGATCAGCCCGGCCGTCTCGCTGAAGCGAGCCCTACGATCGTCCCTGGTCATCCCGCAAAATCACGGGGTGCAATACCCGTATACGCATACGGAATACCCGGCGGCATCGGCCCCTTGATGCGCCCTCCTTGTTGCGACTGCTCCCAGGCGTGGGCGAGGATGCCCACCGAGCGGGAGAGGATGAACAGGCCGCGACCGAGTGCCGGCGAGAACCCGAGTTCCGAATAGATCACCGCCGTCGCTCCATCGATATTCATTGGAATTCGGCGTCCCTTTCGGCTTTCCATCAGCGCCTCGACGCCGCGGCCGATGTCGGCGAAACGGCCGGATACGACATGCCGCTCGCGTGCCGCATCGACGAGTTCGAGCAGGCGCGGCGAGCGCGGGTCAACCGGATGGAAGCGATGGCCGAAGCCGGGAATAATCTTGCCGTGTCCGGGGATGAACGCATCAAGTCCGGCTTCGATGGCCGCCTCGCGCCCTACCCCGGCATCCATGTGGCGCGCGATGTCGGCGTAGAGCTCCATGCATTGTTCGCCGGCTCCGCCGTGAACATCGTCGAGGACGTTGATGGCCGACGCCATCGCGCCGTTAAGCGGTAGGCCGCATGTGACCGCCATGCGGCCGATCGCAATGGAGGGCGCTTGGGGGCCATGATCGACTGCGGCGACGAGCGCCGCCTCCATCAGCGCTGACTGATCAGGCGTCGGGAGATCGCCTTTGAGCATGAGCCAGATCATTTGCGGAAACGAGACCCGCCCGATCAATTGCTCGATGGGGAAACCGCGGAATCGGATGCTTCCCGGCTTCATATCGATGATCTCGGTCGACCACCATTCGGCAGCCTTGTGCAACAGATCATTGGATTTCGGTTCGCTCACGGACGCCTCGCTCATATTCGCTGGAATTTTCAGGTGCTCGAACTCTCGGCGCAGACCTTGAGGTCTGGCATTTGGCTGGTCTCCCTCACGGTAGGCGGACTCGCGAATGTCACAACGCCCCGCGCGCCGAACGCTGCGATTTCCTCGGCGCTATAACCGAGGTCTTGCAGCCATTTCTCCGTGTTCTGCCCAAGTTGCGGCGGCGGCGCGGGTTCGGGGTAGTCCTGCTCCAGCCGGAATCCGGGGCGTGTGACGCGCATAGCTTGACCATCGGAGACCTCGGCCTTCAGACTTTCAACAAATCTGCGGCCGGTGATCTGCTCCTCCTCGAGGATTTGCGAAACCGAGAGGACGCATCCTGCCGGCACGCCGTTTTCATTGAACAGGCGCTCCCATTCGACCGCCGAACGCGTCGCGAGCGCGGCTTCAAGTTCGGCTTTCAGCGCAGTCCGATTGTCCTTGCGGGATTGACGTTCGGCAAATCGCGGATCGGTCTTGAGTTCGGGGCATCCGATGATGTCGCAAAGCGATTCGTATTGCTTCTGCTCGTTGGCAGCGATGTTCAGCAGTCCCGCCCCGGTCGCAAACGTGCCGGAGGGAGCCGCCGTGAAATTCTCGTTGCCCATCGGCTTCGGATCGACATTCGCATTGAGGAGGTTCGAGACCACCCAGCCCATCGCTGCGAGCGTGGATTCCAGAAGCGAGACGTCGATGCTGCGGCCGCGTCCTTTCATGCGCTGTTCCACGAGCGCGGCGGCGATGGCAAAGGATGCCGTAAGACCCGCGATCGTATCAGAGATCGGGAAGCCGGTGCGCAGCGGCGCGGTCTGCGCATCGCCGGTTACGCTCATTGCGCCGGAGAGCCCCTGCACGATCTGGTCGTAAGCGGGCCGCCCCTCCCATGGACCGTCCTGTCCGAAGCCCGAGATCGCACAATAGATGATGCGCGGATTGCGCTTCGAAAGAACCGCATAGCCAAGGCCGAGGCGGTCCATGACCTTCGGTCGGAAATTCTCCAGTACCACATCTGCCTTCTCCACGAGGCGCAGGAAAATCTCCTTGCCTTCGGTCGACTTGAAGTCGATGGCGACCGACTGCTTGTCGGCGTTTACCGCGACGAAGGACAATCCCATCAGACGTTTCGCCATATCGGGATCGGCGCCAAGCCGGCGGGCTAGATCGCCACCCCGGGGATTTTCAACCTTGATGACCTCTGCTCCGAGGCGCGCGAGATGATAGCCACAGAATGGCCCAGCCAGAACGTTGGAAAGATCGAGTACGCGGACGCCGGCAAGAGGGAGTGTCATTTTACTGTTCCGGGTAAAGGGGAATTCGTCGACCGGTGGGCACTCAGAACAGACCCAACCATTGCCACCAGGTTGCGGCACAGATCGAATAGAGAAGGCAGGCGACGATGCAGATGACAATGCCGACCTTCGGAAAATCCTCGACCCGCAGTTTGCCCGTGCCGTATACGAGAATGCTCGGTAGCGTGTTGTAGAACATGAGCAGCGGATAGCCGCCGATGATCATGCCGGCCGGCAGCGCCAGCGCGACAGGGCTAACGCCGGCGGTCCCGGCCATCGCCAGGATGATCGGCAGCAGGGCTGTCGCCATCGCCGTCGTGCCGACGAAGATCACGTGCATGAACTGCACGATAAAGATGACCACAACGATCACGACCAATGCCGAGGCGCCGGCCAGGCCGAGCGCATGAAAGATCGAACTCGCAAGCCAGTTCGCGGCACCGGTCTTCATCAGAATGTCACCGAGCGACACGCCGCCGCCGGCCACGAGCAACACTTGCCAGGACACACCCTTGCTCGCATCATTCCAGTCGATGACGCCGAAGCGCGGCAAGAACAGCAGGCAGGCACCGAGCAGACAGACGACGGTGGTGTCGAGCTTCGTCACGCCCTGCGTCGCCCACAGCAGCGTCACCATCAAAAAAACCGCGAGTGCGCGCCACTCCGCCGACGTCGTGCGACCCATTTTGGCCAGGTTCTCCTGGATCGTCTCATCGACTTTGCCTAGCCCCTCCGAGAATTCGGGCCTGAATACGCGTTGAATGAACCACCAGGCAAACAGGGTCATCATCAGCGCCGGCGGAAACCCGAACAGCAGCCATTCCGCATAGGTGATGGTATGGCCGCTCGACTTGGCGACGAACGCCACCGTGACCGGATTGGGAACGGTAGCGGTCAGCACGCCGGCGCCGATCGTTGCGTTGGTCATGGTCAATGTCAGGAGCAGGTTGATTGCGAATGGCGATCGGGCGCCGCACCCGAAGATCGCAAGAATGCTCAGGCATTCAGGCAGCAGAATTGCGGTCCGCGCCGTCGATGACGGCACCAGAAAAGCGAGCACAATATTGACGAGCATCACCCCGAAGGTAATGCGTATCGGCGCTGTGCCGATCCGTGCCAGGATGAGGTAAGTAATGCGTTCCGCCAGTCGCGTCTTCACCATCCCGGTCGCGAGGATGAAAGCACCGACGATCAGATAAACAGGTGAAGCCGCAAAACCTTCGAGAGCTGTCTGGACGTTCGTGATGCCCGACAAGACAGCGGCCGGGACGACGAGCAGGCTCGCGATCGCAAGCGGGATTGCTTCAGTGAGATAGAGAATAAAAACGCCACCGAACAGCGCCAGCGCTTTGTGGCCTTCGATGGACAGATTGTCCGGCGTCCGGGCGAACCAGATCGCGGCTGCGATGACAATCGCCAGCGGCAGGCCAATCGCCTTCAGGATTGATTCGATCGAGCGCGTTGAATGCTCACCGTGCTGCACATCTGCATGCGCTGTCATGACCGCTCCTCCGTGCGGCTCGGAAAAGCGGGGCATGCGGCATGTCCCGATTGAGCCGCTCTCGCTTGCTTCCTGTCGGCGGGATGAACTGCCGGACGGGCGAGCTTGTTCTGATCACACAGGCTATCGCCGAGCGCGGCATGCGCGTCCAATCGCTAGTTTTCAGGAAATGATAACCGGAGGGAATAGGTGCCCGAACCGCGCGCGTTGCCAAGGACACTTGCGATGGGGCGCATGGCGACCAATCCACCAGAGTGTGCGGATCTGTTGTCCGTCAACAGCTGCCTGTTTCGACCGGAAATGGACCCCAGCCAATTGCCTCGCGATTATCGCGGATGGTGGCAATACGGAGCGCCAGACAGAACAAAACCGCGAACTCGCATGTTATTGAACTTACTATATAAATTTAAAAATGACGAGATTTTTGACGATCCGCGGCCGCCGGCAATCTTCGTAGCTATCGCCTCAGATCAACCTGACGAGTGCGGACGCCTTCGCTGGACCGGCGGGCCGCTCTTGCAAAGGAGAGGCTTGTCTATCCGAACCTGCTATGGTGGCACGTCGGTCGCTCCAATCACCATCCGTTGTCTACCACTGCTTTTCCGTCAGCCTGGTTCCCGAGGGATCACGTGAAATTCAAATGGGCTGTCCTGAACGTCTTGGCAAAGTGGCCCGACAGGCGCGTCACATTCGCAGAGATCAGGCAAGAAGTCGGGCAGGTTCTCGAAACGGGGAATCGGGCTGAGCAAGAGCGTTTTTCCGAACTTGGCGACGTCGACCTGTTACAAGCCGGTCTGGTTTTGATTGACGAGACAGGCATACAGATCACCGATGCAGGCTTATCTTTGCTGCAGTCGCTTGAAAGCTCAGCCGCGCGCTCGCCAACCGCTTCTTCATCCTCTTCATCGCATCAGTTCGAACCGCTCAATAGTCTGATTGGAACGGAGGACCAATTAATGGGTTTCGAGCGTGAGATGCAGAGGCTGAAATTTCCCCTGAGCGAGCAAGAGGACGAGCAGACCGCCGCGCGAAGCGCTAACGTGGACGACCGATTCATCGAACGCCCTCAAGCAATCGACGACCGATTTTCATCAGCTTCGGACAAGATCGAGCAAGCAGACGCGATCGAATTTGCCCCCTCGCCTCGGCATGTTCCCGCCTTCTTGCAGCCGGGCCTTGCGGCAGATTCGGATCGAAAGCCGCCTGATTGGTTGGCAGGCTTTTTCTCTACTATCTCTAACAGAGCTCGATCCTTCGTCAGGCTGTGGCGAGATCATGTTGTGCACGCCCTCTCAAATCCGAAAGCAGATCCAGTTGCTGGAAACGTCGGAGGGATCATGCTGGCAATTATCAGCCTGGTGGCGGTCCTTGTTTGTGCCGCCGGTGCGGTTGCGCTGGTCCAGATAAAATCCTTGAAGACAGACATCGTCATGCTTCATCGCGAGCTTGGCCCGCTGAAGGAGCGTTTTGCAAAGCTTGAGCAGGCCGAGAAGGCCAGACTGGAAGCCGATCAAAACGCAACCTCTGAAAAAAACAAGGCCGCAGCGGATCCGCGCCCTGATCAAATCGGCCTGAGTCTTTCGCGGGAAGAAATTCAGTTGATACGATACTTCATCAAACCCGCCCCCGCAGGTGGGACGCCAGCGCCTGCAATTAATGTTGGCGATCCCATTGCGGCTGGAACGATCCCCTTGCCGTCGCAGCTCATGGAGAAGATACCGAAATTGCTCGGGAGCAGATTTACGACCCGCAACGGTTCGATCATCATCGTAAGAAGGGATAGCCGTCAAGCAGACGCTGTTTTGCCGCCCAACTAGGCCGCGGACCTAACGCGCATGACCAGAAGCGGAGATCTGCCTTGATGAAGGCAAGGTCATTGGATTTTTTTCTTATATCGGGCGACGAGGTCAGTGAAGCACAGATCTAGCGCGCCAGCGCCGATGGCGGCTGCTCGCCCCGCGATTGGCGAAGTGGCTTGGTTCAGTTTATGGCCGCGATACTGAATACGGACACTTCAAGTCCGCCTGTTCTGATCAGGGTTGGTTATTCGGCGGCCGTTCTATGAACCGTCGGCTACCGTTGAGGAGTTCGAGATTATTCGCGATCACCGGATTGGTCGGGTCGAGCGAATAGGCCTTCTCAAACTTCCGGCGCGCAGCACTCAGATTGCCGCGCAGCATGTACGAATATCCCTGATCGTTCAGGATTTGAACGGTTTCGCCGCCCAACCGAATCGCTTGCAAGTAAGCCTGATCGGCAAGATCAAAGCGACGCAACCTGTCATAACTTGCTGCGAGCCCGATCCAGGCCGTCAGATCCTTTGGCGATTTCTCGACCCCATCCTTGAAATAACGCTGGGCGATCCCGTAATTGCCGCGGTTGAACTGCTCCAGTCCCATCCGGACTGGCTCGTCGGAAGGGTAGTATTTGACGTCGGTGGGCTCTTGAACGGGGTCTGCCCCCCCGGCGTCCACAGGCGCAACGATCGCCGCCTCCCGGACCGTGGCGTCGCAGCCAGCCAGCACTGTCGCCAACCAAAAACAGGTCAACATGAGAATGAGACGCCGCATAATCCTTTGTCCCCCGCCCCGGCCCCAGCGGACTCAGTGCACCGTTTGAAATATCATCGCTAAATTACTTTACACCAACAGGCAGCACGCCCTGTTGCCAGCGCCACGACCAGCCTTCTTTAGTTATTCGTTCCACCGACTCCGCTACCGACCGGCACCGATACTCCAGAAGACGATCCTGCCCCCAATCCCTCTATGTTAATATTCTGCGTGACGGGAGGCCGTTGGCCCATCGCCTTGGTCGCGTCGCCGATGTCGGGAAGCTGATCCACCGGCTGTTTCGTATTGCCATAGCGTGTCACTGCGCCGCCCACGCGCCGAGCGTCATACGCAATCCTGCGATCACCGACGTACCGCGGCCACGGGTGGATTGTATGGGTGACGGCGTTGACCTGTTTGGCGTCGCCAGCGCTCATTGTAATGGTGTCGGAGCGCTGAAAATAGCGATCGACTTCATCGTGGCCTGCGACGCCATAGCAGCCGCCAAGTAACAAGGGAGCCAGAAGCGTCAGGTATCTAACGGTCATGTCTCGCTTCCTCAGTTAAGGGTCTTTACGACTGGCTGGTCCGAGAGAACAGCGGGCGGCGGATTGGACAAGCGAGTGTCAGGGGCGATGATGTGGCCATAAGGTCCCTTCACCTCGCCGCCAGAATTGACATAATCATTGTACCGTTTGCGCACTTCCATCTGACCGTTGAGGAAGAAATCGACGTCATTGGCCGGCAGGCGAGAGTCCAGCGGCGAGGCCAATCGCTGCCCAGGCACGGCTGGCACCACCAGACGCGGCGTGACGATGATCACCAGGTCGGTTTCCTCCTGCTGGTAGGACGAACTGCGGAACAGAGTCCCGAGCACCGGCACCGAGCCGATCCAGGGCACTTGCGAGACGTCCTGCCGGTTGCGAGTCTGCAGCAGACCGGCGATTGCAAAGCTCTGACCATCGCGCAACTCGACCGTGGTCCGAGCGTCGCGGCGGGTCAACGCTGGAACTGTCGTCCCCTGAATCGTAATCGCATTGGTGAAATCAAGCTCGCTGACCGACGGCTCAACCCTAAGGTTGATCACGCCGCGCGAGAGAACGGTCGGCACGAAGGCCAGTTCAACACCGAACTTCTTGTATTCGATAGTAATAGTGGGAAAACCGTTTGTAGTCGTGTTGGGTATCGGCACTGGAAATTCACCGCCGGCCAGGAAGCGCGCCGCATCGCCCGACAATGCCATCAAGTTCGGCTCGGCCAGGCGGCGCAATACGCCCTTGGTCTCCAGCGCCGTCACCAGGCTGTCGATCGACATGCCGTTGTTGAGCCTGAGAATGCTTGTGAGCAATGCGCCGTACGGGGTCGCTCCGCTCGCTAGCGTAGCCGCCGTACCTAGTAGGGGAAGGCTGCCAGCAGGATTGGCGCCGACAGGACTACTACCGGTGCTATTAACACCACCGATGGGTGACCGCCCAACGTTTGTAGCTCCGCCAAGACCCGTGTTAGCGACGTTCGTGCCGTTTGCATTGGCGGCATAGAGGTTGACGCCGAGGTCGCGCCCAGCCTTTCTAAACACCTCGAGGAAACGCACCTCCAACATGACCTGCTGCGGCCCCGCCACGCTCATGGCGTTGACGACGACGCCCCCCTTGGCAACGGAACCGGTGGCAATCGCCATGGCCCGCTCGGCGGCGACGGCATCGACCGCCGTTCCGCTCAATACCACCTGGCCCTCCGTGGCGGAGACGCGAATGCCGCGCGCGCCGGTACTGGATTGGATGTTCTGTTGCAGATTGCCGGTATCGATCGCGACCTCGACATCGAGGATACCGATCTGCTTCATCGAACTATCGAACAGGATGACGTTGGTGGTACCAGTCTGCTTCCCCTGGATGTAGATCAGGTGATCGCTTAGCGACTTCACGTCGACGATGTCAGGCGAGCCCGCGACAATGGTGGAAAAAGCTGTATCGACCCTGAAGGTGCGTGACTTGTTGAGGGTCACCTTGACCCGCTGGACGTCGGTCATTTCGCTGACGAAGACTCCGCTGGAGGAGCCCCGCCGATCCGCAGCCCCCGCGCGGTCAACTGAACCAAACAAGGCAAGCGCAGCGCCAAGAACTATCACGCTCAAGGCGAGGAGCCTCGCTCCTGCCTTGCCCGAAACGCGATCGCTACTCATCCGATCCCCCTTCGCCGCGATCCACGGCCGCCCCCGCAATGTACTTCCTCGGCGTCCTAACAGCTCTCCTTCATGCACCACGTCGCAGAGCTTACAATCCGTCCCACTACAAATCGTTACCTTCGTAATTATACTTCTCGGCGCGCGCTGCGCGTGGGCACAAAATCAACTCCGGCCTCATAAAGGGCACTTCCCGGTCGCGCGCCAGCCGTAAAATGCGTCAAGATCATCATCCGTCATGCGCCTCGTTAGCAAGGATAGACCTTTCCCGGGCTATCGCGACTCAGACGAAACTTTCCCGATGTTGCCAGCGGGCACCACTTTCAGTCTCTGGTCGATGGTCATATTGCGCCTGCTAAGAACTAACTCTTCGTCGCCTACCGTACAGGCCCATCCCAGGACTGAGGCTTGGGAATCTGTCAGAACGGTATTGAGGTAGACGCGCTCGGCGCGTTCAATGCTGTGCCCCATATCGGCATAATCATGGTAAAACCTGGTTGAGATGCCGTAACAGTAATTGGGGAGGCTGCGGTCGCTGGTACGCTCAGCGTCGGCGTGAGACCGCCATTATACAGGAAGGGCGCAACCGCTTGTTTGGCTGCATCGGATGGCAAGGGATCACCGCTGCAAGCGGGAGGTTGTTTTTTGATTGCGGCATCTGTGTAGCATTTGATCATGATAGCGCGAGCACCAGCATTCGAGAGCGTCCGCAATGACTGCATGGTGATTGCGTAACGCCCCAGATCAAAGATGGCGAACATCAACGTGAGAAGCGGCACGGCGACAAGGCAGAATTCGAACGCCGCCATGCCGCGTTGATCGAGCTTTCTCATCACTGCACCAACTGGACATACTTGCTTTGACGCACGCTCGTTGTCCCACACTGGTTGTTGTTGAAGGTGGCATTGCCATTGAACGCGATCGAGGCGGCGACCAGCTGGCCACAGCCGCCTCCTGCGCCGCCTACGGTAATAGTAGGATTGCCCTGAAACGTCACATTTTCGGTCGGCGCGTAGATGTTTCCGTTGAGCGTGATGTTTGTATTTCCCCCAAAGGTCATGTTGTTCAGTGGGGCCGAACATGCAGGACACGGGGCAGCATAAAGGGCCATGTACTGGAACAAGGCTGCGTTAGGCTGAAGGGCCGCAGGGACGGAGATCGACGAGGTACTTGTCGGCCCCGTAATGGTGATCGCTGCATTCCCCTGGTTGTTGATTGTTGCCCCTGGCAGCATAATGAAGGTAGCCGTACCCGAAATGATGGGAGTCCCTGTGATTCTCAGAGTACCCGAGATGAAGTATATGCAGCTGGATGCGGACGTCGGGCAGCCCGTGTTCCCGCCGGGGGACAGAGTTTCGGTCCCATTGCCTGTGATGTGGAGGTCACTATTCGTACAGAAGGGTGGGCTAGAGGTTGCGCTGTAAGCCACGAGCTTCGATCCACTGCATGTCGGGAGACCGCATTTGGCGGGGAGCGTGGGACTCGCTCCGCACAACGTGGTGAGGGCCCCATCGAGAGCCGAGAAGGGATCGACAGTCGGGGCCGGCATATAAGTCAGCGTTTTGTTGCAGAACGTTGTGCTCCCCGTGCATCCGCCGACAGTCGAAAGCGAGCCGAGATTCATCGTCGTCCCGCCGCCAGTAAAGTTTATTGCATCCTTGGCCGTATCGTTCGAGGCCATACCGCAGTTCGGCGCGTTGATGTTCGGGCTGCCCTGGAAACTGATGGAGCCCGTCAATGCCAAGACGCAGGCCGGCGCAGCCAGACTTTGCACTGCGGCCACGGCTGTCGCACCAATATTGACGGTGGACAAACCGAGCACTTGTGCCAGGTATGCCGGTTGTTGCTGGCTAGCCGTGGCTTGAACGAAGGTTCCGGCGGTCCCGTTCCATGAAGCGAGCGGAGTGATCGTGACGGTCTGCGAGACTCCTGTCGGAAGGCTAGTGCTACATTGTGAGCCGGGATAGGAGGTCGCGCTCGCGTTGCAGAACCCGTTCTGTGCCGCAGATTGCTTGGCGCGATAGTCCACTGTTTGTGTAACCGCACAGGGTGCGTTCGATAAGCATAATTGCTGCATGGCGCCCGAATAGGCTGCCGCATCGGCGGCATTCTGCGCGTGTTGCCTGGTGACGTACCACGATCCCGCCTCGCCCCCGAGTGCGACCACTCCTATCAGCGGTATCAGAGCGATAACGGTGGCGAAGGCGACGGAACCACGACGAGAGCGAAGCAAGCTACGCATGGACCACTCCTATTGAAACCGTGCCGAGTAAGACAGCGTGTACGAACAAGAATTGGCGTTACCACTCGTGCATAACACCGTCGTTAATATGATGGGCGCCACGGTGACGGTCGTCGTGTATGAATAGTACTTCGGCGAACCAACGTTGGTTGCGGAGCAGGCGGTTATGGCGTCACCGCAGAGGACCTGGAGATTGTTGATGGGATAACCTGAAACCGAAGTCGGGAGTGCCGACTTCCAGGCTGCCCAGTTGGTAACGTCCGATGGCGGCGCGTACTGGATCTTTTGCCCGAAGGCCCGCAACGCCTCCCACGCCGATACAAACTGAAAGCCAGCGGCAGCAACGTCGGCAAGCGGCAGAAGCAGGCTCACCCCCAGGAAAAGGAAGACGATCAGCATCTCAAACGCGGCGGCGCCGCGCTGATCCGCGACGAAAGATAATCTACGGCTCACGGGCCGATCTCGACAGGGCAATAAATGCAGCACGGTGCCCCCTTTGGGTCAGTGTTGGACCGATGCAGATCAACACACATGTCCATAACAAGCCGGCCATTCATGGCTCACTCACCAAACATAAGGAACCAATCTCCAGCGTGATGCTTCGTAACTGGAGTACTCGGGGAGACTGCGCCGAAGCAGGTCTTCTTCATAAAGAATCCGGCATACTTGAACGCCGATATGGAGGACCAGAACGATCACCGTTACCGGTGTCAGGTGTTGCAGGACTACACCCAGTATCACGAGTTCTTCCGAGAGATAGAGTGGGTGTTTGATCCATCTATAAGGACCTGTTTGCACCACTGAACGCGCCTGCGGTACCAAACTGAACGCCCGGCCTAGATGCCGGATCGTGACAAGCATCATGATCATGCCGATCAGCACGCAAGCGGTGGCCAGCAAGTTTGGCAACGCCTGGTCGGTTTGGCCGAAGAAGGTGATTGTCCATGGCATATAGCTGCCGACGAACGCAGCTATCCTGGGCAGCAGGCCGGCCGCTTGCGCCCTCGCCGGTGGCCTGGTCATGATCAACACCGTCAGCAGCGTGTAGAAGATGGCAAGGCAAAAACTCGACAGAAGCGATGGCCAGGGATCGGTAAGCGATGTCCCAATTTTGATGGCGAGCAAAAGTGCCAGCAACATGAACCACATGCCGCCAAACAACTGCATCGTCCGCTCGTAAGACCAGTTTTTCGACAGGGCAATCGTGCTCATGGCTTAGTTCATCCCGAAGCTGGAGAATGTACGGATGAGGTGCAGAAACGGACTTCCACCCAAAATGATGAACATGGCTGGAAGCATGAACAACACCATCGGAATAGTCAGCTTGGCGCCTAACTTGTGTGCTCTTTCTTCCAGCTGGGTAATACGTTCTCGCCGAAGGTCGACAGCGATACTGCGCAGCGCCTGGCTCAACGGCGTTCCGTATTGCAGGCTTTGGCCGACCATGATGCCGAACCGGCGAAGTCCTTCTGACGTAGATCCTAATTTTTCGAATGCCTCGCTGCGATTTGGCAATATCCGCAGATCGTCAAGAAGGCTGTACAGGACCCGGGCCATCGCAGGATTAGTCTGGTTCATTTCTTCCGCTACTCGTTCGAGCGCGCTCTCCAGACCCATTCCCACTTCGCTGCAGACAACCAGTAAATCGATCATATCCGGCGTGCCTAGCCGGATGCCGGCGTTAAAACGCCGTCTCAGCACCGACAGGATCAACCGCGGCCCCATAATTCCAATCACGACCCCAATAAGAATGAAGATCAGCCCATCGATCAGCGACTTCCCTGAAAGCTGCGCGACAAACAAGCCAATAGTCGGAAACAAGAACATGCTGACAGTTTTGACACCAATCCAGATCGTCAAGGTCCGATGAGGATTGAAGCCTGACGAGTGAACGATTGTTCGTAGTTGGTCCAGATTTTCTGCAGAGTAGAAGCGTCGATACCGCGCCCCGAGCGATGAAAGCCACCCAGTCATGTCTCCGAAGGGCGCTGACCGGCCAGGAACGCCCATCACGGCATTTGACACCCGCATGTTCAACGCACGAAAGTGTAGTTCGAAAATGATCAACACCAAGGTCGCAGCCGCAAGTGTTATGGCAAGGGCAACCAAACTGAAACCAAAAGTCATAGTTCTGTTTCCCTTCTGACCATCCAACGTATCACAAGGGTCCCGACAAGCACTGATGCTCCTGCGTAAGCCAGGAGCATGTTTCCGGTCGGATCGTAGATCAGTAGATCAACTGTTTGCGGATTGATCGCGTATAGTAACCCACCTACAATGAAGGGCGACAATGAAAGTGCTCGAGAGGAAAAGATCACCTCTCCTGCCAGAGCCTTCGCGCGAGCGGCGAGCGCAACACGCTGCCGCACGGTGTCTCCCAGAGTCTGCAACGTTTCGGTCAAACTGCCACCGGACTTCAGCTGGACCGCAAGTGTCACCGCAAAGATTCCATACTCGGTCAACTGCGTTCGCCGATAGACAGCTTCCACAGCTTCCTCTGGAGAGCTTCCCATAGTCACTTCGCTGCATACGATAGCAAACTGCCCGGATGTTGGTTGTGGCATCTCGCGAGCAATGATGCGAAATGCTTCGCTCACCGGCAACCCGGATCGAACAGTGCTCGTCACCAGCTGGATCGTGTCAGGTAGCTGTCGAAAAAGTTGATTGGCGAGACGACGTTGCTGCCATCCAAACAAACCTCGCACCACCATGAAGGCGACAATTGCAGCCGCGAAAGACGCGTAGAGGATAGAGAAGTTCAGCAGGCTATTAACATAGAAGATTGTCGCTGCTGCGATGACACCGGCAAGTAGCACATAGGCGGGGTGCCAAGCGTAAGCTGTCCCAGCCTTGTAATAGACTAGGCGGTGGAGAAACATCCACCGGGACCCGGCCTCTAACCGACGAATCGAAGGCATGCCCGCTGAATCTGAGGCTGGCAGGGCTATCGCCACGTTACGATCGATGCAGCTTTGTCGAGTGCCGAGCCACAACGTCATGGCTGACGCGCACATCAGGAGCACCAGGACAATGAGAGTCAAAGACTGCATCATTATAACTGCCTCATAGCCTCGGCCCAGGCTCGATCGAGCCCATAGTAGGCAAGGCGGGTCTTGAATTTCGGGATGGCATGTGTGGACCGATAGGTGCCCGAGATCCGCCCGTGAACGTCCTCCTCTTCGTACTGGAACGCCACGATGTCATTAGTCGTGATTACATCGCCTTCCAGGCCGATCACCTCGCTAATTTGGATAACGCGGCGCTGTCCATCCCGCATGCGCTCGACTTGCACGATAATATCCAGCGCAGCGATAATCTGAGATCGGATCGCCCGCAGTGGCAGATTTGGCTGTCCCATCTGCACCATGTTTTCAATGCGGGTCAGTGCGTCGCGGGCGGAGTTCGCATGTACCGTGGAGATCGATCCATCGTGGCCGGTGTTCATTGCTTGCAGCATGTCAAACGCTTCAGCGCCGCGCACCTCGCCGACCACGATCCGGTCAGGACGCATCCGCAAGGCATTCCACACCAGATCGCGTTGCGTTACCTGTCCGGTGCCTTCGAGGCTGGGAGGCCGGGTCTCCAGGCTGATCACATGCGGCTGTTGAAGCTGCAACTCTGCCGCATCCTCGATGGTGACAACGCGCTCACTGTGATCAATGAATTGGCTCATGGCGTTCAACAGTGTCGTCTTGCCAGAGCCGGTACCGCCAGAAACCAGAATATTGAGCCGACACCGGGCGGCAATCTCCAGCAAGTGCCCCATCGCGGAGGTCATTGAGCCGTTATTGATCATTCCGGCCATATCCAGACGGCGACTTGGAAATTTTCGGATGGAAATGCAGGGGCTATGGATCGCCAGTGGCGGGAAAATGATGTTGACCCGGCTGCCGTCCGGCAAGCGGCAATCGACCATCGGACTGGATTCATCAACGCGTCGTCCAACCTGAGACGCGATCTTCTGCGCCACAGATGCGATGTGATCGTTGTCGCGGAACCGTATCGCGATCCGTTCCAGCTTGCCGTTTCGCTCGACATAAATGTTACTTGGTCCGTTGACCATGATATCGTTGATCGATTCATCGAGCAGGAGCGGACGGAGCGGCCCGTAGCCGGTCATGTCGTCTGCTATCTCGTCCGCTAGCTGAAACTGCTCGCGACCCGACAGTTCGAGCCGTTCCTGGTTGGCGATTCCATGGATGATTTCCTCGATCTGCCGCCGAAGGACTTCGCGCGAAACCGTTGCGGCCACCGATGGCTCGATCTGCTCGATGACCCGTTCGCGTAGCGAAGCTGGCATCACGGGCCTCTCGGACGAAGATTCGTCGCGCCTAGGCGCCGATGCAGGCCGGCTTGGCGTGGATGCTGGCAAGCTCGGCATCGATACAAACAAAGGAGCTGGCGTGCTGTCGCTTGGCGTCAATGCCAGGAAACGAGCTGGCGTGCCGTCGCGTTCACGCGTGCCGAATTTTTTCGTCACCCGAACAGCCTCCTCAACCATCCCTGCCGCAGGGCGCCTACACCCGCGATCTCCCGTATGATCGGGGCGAGGTGACGTCGCAGCCCTCTCACGTGCTTGAGAGCTGGAATTCCGAGATTGACCGCCTCGGTCATTCCCTTCCCAAGATCGGGAATCACCATATCGGGTTCCGCACCCAGGGCCTTGACGATCGTTGCACTGGGAAGGCCCCCGGCACGATTGGCACGATTGAGCAAGGTAAAGACTCGATCCTTGCCGGCGATGTTGGTGACGGCGGTGCGGAGTGCATGAGCATTGCGAAGGCCCGTCACCTCCGCTTCCAGCAGCACGAGCACGTGGCGAGAAAGCATGATCACCGGATGGATGGATGGCGGAAACGGGACCGGTATATCGACAACGATGTAATTGAACCGCTGACGGAGCAGACCCAGCACATGCCTCACGCCGGCTTCCGTGATGTCCAGCTGCGCATCCAGGTCCTCATCGGCCGAGATCAGGCAAACCCGCTCGTTGATCTCAATTGCCGCGCGTTCGAGGAACAAGGTGTCCGCCCGCATCGGGTTTTCCAGAGCGATACGCAACCCTGGCCCAGGCCGAACACCCAACATCACCGCCGTTTCGCCGTTCTGCAGATGAAGATCGAGCAGCGCGACCTTGGCCTTAGTGGTCTCGGCCAGTTGCAGTGCGAGATTGATGGCGATACTCGTCGCTCCCGCCCCCCCCTGAGCGCCGCAGATCGAGATTACATGCCCGCCACGATCCGCCGTCCCGGGCGCCACGTCGCCTAGCAGTTTCGGACGTAGCTGGTGTAAAACCAAATCACGCGTCAGCGGCCTCGGAAGGTACTCCGTCAAGCCGATTTCCATAAGCTCGCGGTAGAAGGTGATCTCTCTGCTCTCACCGATCAGAGCCACCCGGACATCGGGTGGGCAGACAGCGGCCAACCGTTCCAGTTCGGTAAACGGATCATCGATTCCACTGATGTCTACCACCAAGGCGAATAGCTCTGTGTCGGTTTCGAGCATCCGGATGGCATTACGGATCGTGCCACGCCTGATCGATAGGTTGCTACCTTCCAGGCCTTTGCGCAGAGCCTCTGCACTAAGCTCGTCATTTACGAAACAGACGATTCGGCTGCGTGTTACGAGAGACGCCGGTTCTTCAGGCGGACTGGCTATTGCTATGTTGACGTTCACCACGACCTCCCCTCGCTCAGCGCAGTGCGCGAAATCCCGGCATCTTCCTTCTTGACTGAGAATTTCGTACCGTTATTGCGCGCATAAACCACCACTGTCGTGTCCGCGTCCGCTGTATCCTGCCGGTCGACAGCTGACCGTACGGCCAAGGTGAGCTTGCCACGCTGTCCTGCGACGGCGAGTTTCCTGACCTGCTCTGGCGCAAGCTGCAACGTTACCGTGCGCGCGACCTTGCCGGCGGCGGCGTTGTTGGCTGGACCACCCTGCACAATCTCCTGGTCAATCGCGACGACCCGAACGTTCTGAACAATGGTTTCACTCAGCATGCCGTGCTGTTGGGATGTTTTATCCTCGCTCGCCGTCGTCGGCTCTTGGGTGAACACGACATCCACATAGTCACCCGGCCAGATCAGGCCAGAGACACCAGACGCCGCGTCAACGTTGATGCTGACGGCACGGCTATCCGGTGCCAGGACGCTGGCGAGAAAACCCCGTTCTCGCGGTCGCAAGATGTTTTCCGATGTGACGAGACTGCCCGTGTCGAGGAAGTTGCGAACCAGAGATCCGCGAATTCCGATCTTGGCGTCGGGTGTATCGAGGATCGCCCCTGCCGGAACACTGCCCGGCGATGCCGAGCGTACGGTGAAATCTTCATCGCGAGCCAGCGTCCCTCTCGGCAGCGGATGCGCCGCGACAAAGTAGCCGACCGTGAGCGGCTCCGGCGCCTTCACCGTGACCTCCACTACCGGGACCTGCACTTTCGGCAGGTTCATGTTATAGGCAATGAGCCCGAGCGCGGCGGTTGCGAGCACCAGCACCATGATAATCGAGAGACGCAACGTGGATGACATGTCAAAGTCCTCGGGTGAGAATAATCCAAATGCCACCGCACGCGATCGCAACCCCGTAAGGCAGCGGTGCGTGTCGCAAATGGCGCCAACGCTCGATCGCGTAGACGCGCCGTACGAATGACGATCCCGCGGGCGCCAGCCTGGGATACGGCAGCACGCGCATCATCAGATGCACCAGGGCAAGAACTCCGCCCGCCAGCGCGGTGATGGTCAACAACTGGATCACGCCCACCAATGGGAGACCAATCGCCAAGGCAACCAGCAACTTGACATCGCCGCCGCCGATTAATCTTCGCTGGTAGATGACCAGCAGCAGCAGGAACAGGATTGTTACGGCGATCAGAGATTCGGCAATTTGCATCGGACCGGCAAATTGACCGGCGATCCCAAGCAGCGCCAGCGCCAGACAAATTTCATTTCGGATCAATCGGGTCGCGATATCGATCGTTGCGACGTATAGCAACAATACGATCTGCAGAAACGAGGCTGTGGGAGCAATCCAATTCATGAAATGCAGGCCTCAAAAGCGAGGGCGACTTAATAAACTTACAGTAGGGTCACATTGAAAAGTGGAGGTGCCCCCGGGAGGGGGGCAGATAACCGTATTACACGGCCGCAGTGAAGGCGGTGGTGACAGCGGTAATCCCGCCAGACAGCGCCGTCCCGATGGCACCAGTAGCTCCGGTACCGAATGCAGCAGCCACTGCGCCTATGATACAGGCCGCGACGATAATGTACTCGAACGACACCACGCCACCCTCGTCTGTGTGCAGGTTCTTCAACGCTTCGGTGGCTTTACGATAATACTGCAACATAGGAAAAATCCTTCTTTACAAGATGAAGACATTGCCGTGCTGCCGACTGGTTAAAATTCTAGTAGGAGGCACATTCCGATGCCTCCCTCCGGGGTCAGATAGCCGTATTACACGGCGGCAGTGAACTTGGTGGTGATAGCGGTGATCCCGCCAGACAGCGCCGTCCCGATGGCACCAGTAGCGCCCGTACCGAACGCCGCAGCCACTGCGCCGATGATACAAGCCGCGACGATAATGTACTCGAACGACACCACGCCGCCCTCGTCTGTGCGCAAATTCTTCAGGGCTTCCGTGGTCTGGATGTAATATTTCAACATAGGAAAACTCCTTCTGAAAAATGGAATTCGCAGCTGTCGTAGGCGACGAAAACTAGCGCCAACCGATCACATCTATAGTGCCTGACCCGAGCGGCGGCTCGCAATTTTCGGAGGTACCTCGAAATCTCAAGCGCGATTCCGGCCTCAGTCGCGTCGTCCCGTATAAAGACGGGCAAGCCACATACCGGCGATCCCAAGTTTTCCGGTGACGACGCGCTGATTGCCTGTGGCGCAATGCAGATCGAGGCGGCTCCCAGCACATGGACCTATTTGGGCGACGCATGGGACGCTCTCGACCTGAGTCATACGTTGATCATCACACCTCTTCTGCCGCTTTGGATTAAATTTTCCATCCCTGCCGATGTGATCATTGCATTCGGATTGACCGCATCGGTGATCTTTGCCTGGCGTGTCCACGAACCGATTTTTGATCCCGGGATTTGACGGTGCACCCGACAGCCGGTTTGAGAGCTGGCGGTGCGGTGACATCTGAGGCGATCGACGGATATCTACGACAGTTGCGCGGTGCGACGTTCCCCCGGTCACTAAGCCTCCCTCACCACTTCGAAGGAATGCCCACTTGGTGCCGGCAGCGGTCGTTAGCAGCTGACGCAACCAAGGGAAGGCGCTGAAAAGGCGCCCATATATTTTTACTTCTCGCGCCCTGAGAGACAACCGGCGAGAGCTCCGCCACCAGCCGCACGGCGCCACGCTCCTGGCGGCAGTCCCGTCGCACCGGAAAATACGCGCGTGAAGTGGCTTTGGTCAGCAAAGCCACAAGCCAGCGCGACATCGGCCAACGGCATATCGGCCTTCATCAGAAGGCCTCGGGCCTGCTCGACGCGATGGGACAGGATCCACTGGTGAGGCGCCTTGCCCGTCGCCTTCTTGAAGCCGCGGATAAAATAGCCGCGCGACAACCCGCAGGCCTTTGCAACATCAGCAACGCGTACATTGCCGGCAGCGTTGTTGCTGAGCATTTCGATGGCCAGCGCCAGCTGCGGCCGCGATAACGCCGCGCCTTGCGACGTGGATTCAAGACTGGTCGCATTGTTGTATCGCTCGATCAGATGAATGCCGATCGTCGTTCCGAGCTGGTCGAGGAACAGCGGGCTCGCCTCGCTACTCTTCTGCAGCAAGGGCTCGACCACGCTGACGAGCCGCAACAAGACGGGATCGGTGTCACCGGCGCGGCAGGCAAGGTCGACCGCGCCGCACCACCCGTGCTCCTGCGCCAATTCGATCAGGAACGGCCGCGACACCTCCATCAGGAGAAAATCGAACGCACCCTGCAGATCGGCACGATAATCGTCAGCGAGATTGCGGATATAGATCGAGCCTTCCTTGAATTCATGGCTGGTTGCGTGATGCTCGTGGAAAATGCGGCGCCGGTGGCCACGGCCTTGCGAGACACCGATCAGGAAGCCGCGATCGTCGGCTCCCGTCGCAATCTGCCCGAGATGAGGATCCTCGCTGCCCTTGCGGAAGAACTTGATGCCGGCGCCGCGCAGCTCCTGGTCCTTGTGGAGCTTGCTGGCAGGACAGCCGAACACATCGATCTTCAATTTCGGCTTGAGCGGGACCTGCGGCTGCTCAAGCGTGCGGACCGGTCCCGCATATGATGCATTGTCGGGAATTCGGTTACCCGTCATCATACACCCTGTCGCTGCGTGCTGCAGATCGTCAGAACGCATTCATGCGTCCCGCCGAACTGCCGCAGGTTTCAATTCAGCCACACGCATCGTTGCGCATAGCCGACGTTACATGCCTTCCATGAATGAGGAATCGGATGCAGAAAGACAATTGGAGCATGGTGGAGGCCGACTAGACCTTGGTCTAGGCGAGTGAGGGTGGTTCACGTCCCAACCGGTCAGCCATCCGGACGATGTCCGCGACAGAGTTCGCACGCATCTTGCGCATCACCGTGCCGCGGTGGAGCTTGATCGTGGCCTCGCTCAGGTCCAGCGCAGCCGCAATCTGCTTGTTCATCAAGCCGGCGGCGACATATGCGAACACCTCGCGCTCCCTGACCGTCAAGGTCTCGAAATCCGCCTTGAGGCCGGCGATTTTCTCGGCCGCTTGCTTCGTCGCACGGTCGCGTTTCACAGCGGCCTCAACCGCAGCAAGAAGATCCATCGCGCGAACGGGCTTGGTCAGGAATTCGATGGCGCCGGCCTTCATCGCCCGCACCGACATCGGCACATCGGCAAAGCCGCTAATCACGATTACCGGCGTCGTGACATGCAGGGCAGCCAGATCGTCGAGAAAATCGAGACCATTACGGTTGGGCAGATGCACGTCGAGAACGATGCAGCCGAATTTGTCCCGGTCGTCTTTGGCCAGGAACTCCTGCGCCGAGGCAAAGCACTCGACCTGAAGACCGACAGAGCGCAGCATGCCGTCCAGGGCCTCGCGAATACCCTGGTCATCGTCAATGACGGCGACAACTGCGGTGACCGACTCCGAATTTGCGATCACGGTGTCACCTGCAGCGTACGCGGCGGCAGCGTGAAGCGAAAGCGCGTGCCAGTGGGCACGCGTGGCTCCGCCCAGAGCCTTCCGCCATGGGCATCGATGATGGAACGGCAGATCGACAGCCCCATGCCGATACCATCCTGCTTGGTCGTGAAGAACGGATTGAATATCGTATCCAGATAATCGGGATCGATACCCACCCCCGCATCTTCGACGGTGACGCAAACCTCTCCCAGTGGGTCCATCGCCGACACGACAGTCACACACCGTTGTTGATTCTCCGATGAGTTGATGGCATCCGCCGCGTTGGACACCAGATTCAACATCACCTGTTGCAACTGCACCCGATCGCCAACAATCGACGGCTGATCGGGCTGAAGATCAACGTCCAGCGCAATCCCCTGTCGCGACAGCTCCGGCTGTGCGATCAAAAGAACGCCTTCGATCATCTCATTGAGGTCGAGCGACTCGAACACCACGGGCGCGTTGCGGGCGATCGCGCGAACGCGCTGGATGATCGCTCCGGCGCGATGCCCCTCCGCGATGGCGCGCTCCGCAGCGGCGCGGGCTTCACCGACATTGGCCTTGTCACCTCTCAGCCATTGCACGCAGGCCTCGGCATTCATGACAACGGCCATCAGCGGCTGATTGACTTCATGCGCAATGGACGCGGTAAGCTGTCCCATCGTGGTGATCCGCGACATGCGCGCCAGTTCCGCTTGCGCCATCTGAAGCGCTGCCGTGCTCTCGCGCAGCTTGCGGTCGGCGCGGTCCTTGTACAAGGCCATTTCGATCACGGTGCGCAGTTGCAGATCCTCGAACGGCTTCAGCAGATAGCCGAACGGCTCGGCCTGGCTGGCCCGCCTGACCGTCTCGTCATCGGCATAGGCCGTGAGGAACACCACCGGGATCTGGCATCTGGCACGGATCTGCCGGGCGGCATCGATGCCGTCGATCTCGCCTTCCAGGCGGATGTCCATCAGCACCAGATCGGGGCGATTGCTGATCGCAAGCTCAACGGCCGCCTCGCCGCGGGCGGTCACCCCGATCACGGAATGACCGATCCGGCCGAGCTGCTCGCTGATATCGCGAGCAACGATGCGATCGTCCTCGACGACCATCACGCGGGCGCGCGTTGTCATGGCGCGAGCCTCGCGCCACGACCCGCCTGGAATGTAAGGGTACAAGTCGTGCCGCCGGTGCCGTCGACAGAGAACGTGCCATGCAGCTGCTCGACGAGATCGCGCACCAGCTGCAGACCGAGTGATCTGGTTTCGATGAAGTCGAACTGCTCGGGCATCCCGATGCCGTCATCCGCGACGGTCAGAATGCATGTCCCGTTGTCGCTGCGGCCGAACCGAACCTTGATATATCCGCTACGCTCGCCGGGAAAGGCGTGTTTGAACGCATTGGAGACGAGCTCGTTGATGATGAGGCCGCAGGACACTGCGCGATCCATATCCAACGTGACGGCATCACTTTCGGCCGTGATCTCGACGCGAGCCCGCCCATAGGCGCGGCGCAGATGCGTGCACAGACTGAGCACATGGGGTTGCATCTCGATCTCTGCGAAGTTACCGGCACGATAAAGATTTTCGTGCACCAGCGCCATCGACCGCACACGGTTGCGGCTGTCCGCAAATAGCGCCGCGGTGATCGGGTCAGTGATGCGCGACGCCTGCAGGTTCAAGAGACTGCTGATAAGCTGCAGGTTGTTCTTGACGCGATGATGCACTTCCTTGAGCAGCGCTTCCTTTTCGTTCAGCGACGCTTCCAGCCTCTCGCGCGCAGCGTTTCCGGTCGTGATGTCCATCATCGCGCGCCGAAGCTCGAGCTGGTTCATGATCTGCCGCGCGAGCGCCTGTAGCGTGAAGCGCTGGCGGGCGGAAAGACCATCCGGACGCGGCGTATGGTCGAGCACGCAGACGGTACCAATCGGCAGGCCCTTCTGCGTCTCCAACAGCGCGCCGGCATAGAAGCGGAGCCTGGGCCCCCCGCTCACCAATGGATTGTTCTGGAAGCGTATATCCGAGGACAGATCGGGGACCACGAACAGATCGGTCTGACGAATCGCCTGCGCGCAGATCGAATGATTGAGCGGCAGCTCCTGGTCGCCATGCGCTATACCGCTGAGCGTCCAGTGTCGGCCTTCATCGATCAGATTGATGGCAGCGATCGGCGTGTTGCAGATATCCGACGCGATCTGCACGAAGTCCGCGAAATCCGCATCAGATGCAGAATCGAGAATATCATATCGATGCAAGGCCGCGAGGCGATCGCGTTCATTCCACATGTCAGCCACTCATGTCGGCGTCATCCGAACCATTACGCCAAATGGGACCGATGGCGGGCGGTCGCGTAACCTATTCTGCGGCGGCATAAAATGAAACCGCCTTCGCATGGCCGGCGGGGCGCGCGTTTACCACCCATATTTGAGCTCCAGCCCGAGATAATTGCTGTCATGGCCGCCGGCATTCCGCACAGTATCACCGACGGCATAATGCACCGCCTCGACGGCGCCGGTCAGGTTGGCGTTGAAAACGTAGTCCGCGCGAAGCTGTGAATAGACACCAGTCCAGCGGCTGCCCTGCCCGGCCGTGCCCGCGACGGCAACGTTGGGCTGAACATAGACAGCATCGGCAACCGTCTGGCGCCATTGCATGCCGACCCCGGCGGTCACGGTCAGATTTGCGATGGGCTTCACCGTCAGTGTCGGCTTGAGGTGGATCAGGTTGGCGTAGCCGGTATAGCCAGCCAGCGAAAAATAGTAGCCGTTCGGGAACAGCGGATTGAACGTACCGATCGTGTTGTCACCCGCACGGCCGTCGCCCGATGCTGCGTCCGCCTGCAAGCCTATCCTCGGCGTCCACGCGACGTTGGAGAATGTGTAGCCAGTGCGGCCACCCAGCGCCCAGGCTTCGATGTCCTTGGCGCCGACATGACCGCTCTGGCCCATCGCTTCGAGATCCCAATCGAAGCCCTTGGCATTGCCGGCAAAGCGGACGTCGAAGACATGGCGGGTCTCTTCGCCCAAGGCGTCGAGATAACGCGCAGACGACCGCTCGAACAGCGAGTAGTAGCCAGAGAGTTCGTTGTCGCCGAACACCTTGCGTTCGATACGTGCGGTACTAAAGCGGAAATTCTGGCCGGAGAAGTCGTCGAACACATCGCCAAAGCGATATTGCACCGGCTGGCTGACAAAGCCGATAAAACGCCACAACCCGGTCTCGTAATCCGCCCAAACCGCATCGAAGGACTGCCGCACATTCGGCCCGTCGCGGGACGACACGAAGCGTTGCAGATCGAAAGCAAAATCCTGCCGGCCTACGCGAGCCTTGAAAGTGCCGTCCCCCAGCGCGCCGGTATAGGCGATAAAGGCCAGTCTCAGATCGAGCTGATTCTGATCGACCGGTGAAATACTTGCCTTGTCGATGGTTCGCACATCTTCAAGCTGGGTGAAAATCTGCCAGTTCTCATTCAACCGGATATCGATATGCATCTGCAGCCGCTGCAGCAGATAGGAATCGCTACGCGTGTTGCCGACGCCGAAATTAGGTGCGTCGTTGATCTCGAAGCGCTCGCGCAGATTGGCGCCCAGCGAAATGTAACTTTTCGGATCGGTGATGAAGAGCGGGATATATTTCAGCGCGTCAAAGGGCTGCGTGCGCAACGCCGGATTGGCGAGTGCAGACCAGTCTTCCTGCCAGCGGTTGGCAAGAATCTTTGGGCGTGTCGGCGGTGACGCGGTGTCGTCGGCACGCGCAGGCGACGGCAGCGCCGCGACCACGCTTATGGCCAGCACGGTCGTTGCTGCCCAAGCTTTACTTGCCGACAGCGGAATGGATCTCGGCAACATAGCCTCCGGGGAATTTTACCAGGGCGGCGCGGCGTGCATCCGCGACATAGGGCTCGACCAGCACCGCGACTCCGGCTGTCTTCGCCTTGGCCAACGTCTCGTCGAGCGACGGCACTTCGTAACCGGCCAACTCATGGCCGTAGGGATAAGGAAGCACGCCGTCGGTCACCAGTACAGTCATCTTGCCAAACTTCGACGTGATGCGGACCCGCCGATAGGTATCGTCAGGGCGGCCGATCTCTATGCCGGGCGCCTTCGCCGTATCGGAGACAACGCTGCCTTTCGAGAAAGCGACAAAGCTCTTCACGAACTGGTCGGCCCGGCCGGCCGGCAGATAGACACGATTCTCCGGGATTGTCTGCAGCTCCGCATAGGACGGCGCCGCCGTATGCCAGTAGAGCTGCATGTTAATGCCGCCCGGCCATTGCACCACGACGTCGCGGCCGATCGGATCGGGAAACGTCTTGACCAGCACGTCGGCGCCCGCGCTTTGCGCGGCTTTGACGGCCGCATCGATATCGGTGACGAGATAGCCGGTACGCTCATGACCGAACGGATAAGGGATCGGCGTCTTGAATCCGAACACGGAGACCGAGCCCGCCGGGGTCAGCAGAAGCTGCGATGTCGTGCTGCTTGGCGTTGGCGTCACGGTGGCCACGACCTGCTTGGTGCTCTTGCCGCCAAAAGTCGCGAGGAAGCTCTCGACAAAGCGATCAACCTCGTCCGGCGCCACATAGACATGCGTCGTATCATATTGTGCGCCGACCGCAAAACCGGTCTTCGCCGGCGCCTCGCGCGACCATGCGGCTCGCGGCGCGACCGATAGCAAGGCGACGGAGACAGCGACGGCAGTAAATCTGAGAAAACGCATCCTGGCAGTCCTTGTGGCGACTAGTGCTGGTTAACCGGTTCGGGATTCAACATTGGGTTCTTCAGATCCAGCGTCAGGAAATGCCGGACCACGGGGGCATCGGGGCCGACGTGATATTGCGTCATCTCGCGCTGTACATCGGCATCAGCCTTCGAGACGCGGTGATGCTGCCGCAGATGCTCCGCCCATGATTCCACCAGGAACCATTCGACGATCTTCTCCGGATCGGCGGCATCCTCGGTGATGCCCCAGCCGTAGGCGCCGTCGCGGCGACGCGCTTCGGAGAGACGCTTGAGTCCGGTGAAGAACGGCTTACGGTTTTCACGCGCGATTCTGTATTCAATCAGGATCAGGACGGGACCGCGGTCGTGCTCGACCTCGTCCGACGTCAGCGGCTCCGGCCAGTAATTGGACGGCGCGAGATCGGCTTCGCCTGTCGGCAGCTTCACCCTGTGCATGATGAAGGCGGCGACGGCGAGACCGCAGGCGCTGACCAGCAGCGTCGCCGGCAGGCTCAGCGCTTGGGCCACCGCGCCCCAGCCGAGGCTTCCGGCGGCCATGGCACCGTTGAACACCATCAGGTAGACCGCGAGACCGCGGCCACGTACCCAATTGGGCAACACCGCCTGCGCGACGCCGCTGAATGTCGTCAGCGCCGTGATCCAGGCCGAACCGAGCAGCAACAGAACCGGCAGCGCAACCCATTTCGGCGGCGCGAAGGACAGGACGGCCATCACACATGCTGACAACAGCGCGGCGATCAGCAGCAACGCGTCGGAGTCGAGCTTCGCACGCAACCGGGGCAGCACCAGCGCGCCACCGATCGCGCCTGCGCCGACCGCACCAAGCAGTACGCCGTAAAAACTGGCATCGCCACCCAGCAGATTACGGGCCACCAGCGGCAGCAGCGCCCAGATCGAGCTGGAGAATGCAAAGAAGATCGCTGCGCGTAGCAGCACGACATGCAGCTCCCGGCTGGAGCGTGTGTAGCGTAACCCGGCCCGGAACGCGCCGAAGAACTTCTCCGACAACACGTCGTTCTCGGCCTTGGCGCGCGGCCACCACAGCAATGCTGCGATGACGAACATGTAGCTGATGACATCGGCGCCATAGGTGACGGCTGCACCGAATGTCGCCAGCAGAATGCCTCCGGCCGCAGGGCCGATCGATCGCGAGACATTGATGCCCAGCGAATTCAGCGCGACCGCACTCTTGATGTCCTGCCGCGGCACGAGCTCCGGCACGATCGCCTGCCATGCCGGCCCCACGAGTGCGGCGCCGATGCCGCCGATGAAGGTCAGCCCGATCAGCAGATTGACCGTCAGCAACCCGTAATGGGACAGCATCATCAGCATCCCGCTCACCAAGGCGAGCAGCACCTGCACCGCGATCAGGAATTTGCGGCGATCGAGAATATCGGACAACACCCCGGCGGGGATCGCAAACAGGAAGATCGGCAGCGTTCCAGCCGCCTGGATCATGGTGACCGCCGCCGGTGCCGCGGAGAGATCGGTGACGAGCCATGAGCTCGCCACGTCGCGCATGAAGCTGCCGGTGTTGCCCATCACCGTCGCGCCCCAGATCACCGCAAAGACGGATTGGCGAAATGGCGCGAAGGCGCTGGTGGTCGGCATGGGAGGAGCCGGGCTGCTCATAATTTTGCCTTCCCGGCCCGATCATTGAGGTCATGCCATGCAACAAGCAGGAACCCTCCGCACAGGCCGATATGTTCGAAGAACGAATTGGCGCTCATGAAACGCTCCGGTGGCGCCAGCTCCCAGAACCGGTTCGCCAGAAACGTCGCCATCAGCGTGAAACCTGCAAGCGAGAGTGCGCCGATCCAGCGCAACACGCCACCGAGAATCAACAGCGACGCCACCAGTTCGAGCCCGATCGTTACCAATGCGAAGGGCGCCGCGGGTTGCAGCCCGAAATGGTTCATCTCGGCGATGGCCCCGGGAAGATCGAACGCCTTCACCAACCCACCCTGCAGATAGGCCGCGCACAGGCAGAGCAAACCCAGCCAGTGCACAACGGGCGCACCGATCACGCGACGTGCGAGATTCGTGATCATACTGCCCAGCATGCGCAGCCGAGCGCGCCCCAGAAGCTCTTGAGATCGGCGATGGGCAGCTTGCTGGACCATGCCGTGGCATGATCGTGACCATGCACGCCGCACGAATTGGCACAGCCGCAGCTCATCGCCATCTTTTGAGCGACGACCTGTCGATTCGCATCGGGCGCAGCCCAAGCGCCGTAGCCGCCGAAGGTGCGCACAGGTGACCAGTCCGGCATCGCCGGCGGCGGCGCATTCTCGTCGAGCCTGGCGAAATCACCGGCGGCAAAGACAACCTTGCCGCCGACGATTGTCAGCACTGCGCTGGTGTCGGCAATCTCGTTCTCCGCGCAGGAGAAGAAGTCGCGATCGGGTACGACGATATCGGCGAGCTGGCCAACCTGGATACGGCCCTTCTTGCCTTCTTCGTTCGAGAACCACGTCACGTTTTCGGTCCACATCCGCAATGCCGTTTCGCGGTCGAGGCAGTTGCGCTGCGGATAGAGCTGCATGCCGCCAACGGTGCGGCCCGTGACCAGCCAGGACAGCGACACCCAGGGATTATAGGACGCGACGCGCGTCGCATCGGTGCCGGCGGACACCTTGACGCCCTTGGCGAGCATCTTCGACACCGGCGGCGTGGCTTCGGCCGCACCATGGCCGTAGCGCTCGACGAAATATTCGCCCTGATAGGCCATGCGGTGCTGCACCGCGATGCCGCCGCCCAATGCAGCAATGCGATCGATGGACTGATCCGAGATCGTCTCGGCGTGATCGAAGAACCAGTTCAGCCCTTCCAGCGGCATCTCCTGATTGACGCGCTCGAACACATCCAGTGCGCGGCTGATGGTCTCGTCATAGGTCGCATGCATGCGCCAAGGCCATTTGTTCTGGACGAGGACCCGCACGACCTCCTCGAGTTCGCCTTCCATCTCCGGCTCCATATCCGGGCGCGGCTGGCGGAAATCCTCGAAATCGGCGGCCGAGAATACCAGCATTTCGCCGGCGCCGTTATGGCGGAAGTAGTCGTCACCCTGCTTGTATTTCGACGTCTTGGTCCAGTTCAGGAAATCGTCCTTCTCGCCCTTCGGCTTCTGGGTGAAGAGGTTGTAAGCCAGACGAATGGTGAGCTGGTTCTCGTCATGCAGCTTCTGGATGACGGCGTAATCGTCCGGATAATTCTGGAAGCCACCGCCGGCGTCGATCGCGCCAGTGACGCCGAGGCGATTGAGCTCGCGCATGAAGTGACGGGTCGAATTGACCTGATAGTCGAACGGCAGCTTCGGCCCCTTGGCCAAAGTCGCATAGAGAATGCCGGCATTGGGCTTGGCGAGCAGCAGCCCGTTCGGGTTACCGTTGGCGTCGCGGATGATTTCGCCGCCCGGCGGATTGGGCGTGTCCCTGGTGTAGCCGACGGCACGCAATGCGGCGCCATTGAGCAAAGCGCGATCATAGAGATGCAGCAGGAATACCGGCGTATCCGGTGCGACAGCATTGAGCTCATCGATGGTCGGCAGCCGCTTCTCGGCGAATTGATGTTCGGTGAAGCCACCGACCACGCGCACCCATTGCGGCGGCGGCGTGATGGCGACCTGACGCTTCAGCATGCTCATGGCGTCGGACAGCGAGCGCACACCATCCCAGCGAAGCTCCATGTTAAAGTTCAGACCACCGCGAATGATGTGCAGGTGATTGTCGATCAGGCCAGGCAGCACGCGCTGGCCCTTGAGGTCGACGACCTTCGTCTTCGGTCCAGCGAGCGGCAGAATCTCTGCGTCGTGGCCGACATGAGTGAAGCGGCCATCCTTGATGGCCACCGCGCTGGCGACGGGATTGGAGCGATCGAGCGTCGTGAACAGGCCACGATGGAGAATGAGATCGGGGGTCTGCGGCTCGGTCATTGGGAGCTCCTTCGGCGGTCGTGAATTGAACGGTCGATCTGATCGTGACGCATCTTCCGGCGACTAGCCGCCGGCGGGCGGCTGCGGCGCTTTCTCGGCCACAACACGCGTATCGGAGCGCTGGCCCTTCGGCAGATGGCCGAACATGTGTGGCTTCACCTGTTCGAGCCAGGACTGCACCACCGGCTCCTTCTGCCAGATGCTCCGCACCAGTGGCGGCAATTGCTCGCCGACGAGAATGCCGAGCAGGCCAACCAGCGCCACCACCGGTGGCGCCGGAGAGCGCACATTGATCAGACTGTAGATGACGCCCACCAGCAGGCCTGCGCCCAGTGAGATCATGTGCGCTTTCATGTCGTTGTCCTCGGTTGTTTGACGTGACGGCTTACTTGGCCGGGCCGCCTTCGGAGGCGTGCTCGCCCAGCGCCCACTTCGAAAAGCGGATCTGGATGCCATAGGGCGAATGTGCACGCTGGATGTCCATCATGCCTTCATAGGTCTCGCTGCGCGCCCAGTCCTGCTGCAGCTCGTAGGCATATTGCGAGGACGTGATCGGCACAGCGCCGGCCTGGATCGCGCGCTGCATGGCGCGCTCATGGGCTTCCGGCGAGAGATCGCCGCAGGCGTCGGCAGCGATGTAGATTTCAAAGCCTTCGCGCAGCATGTCCAGGGTCGGGAAGATCACGCAGGCTTCGGTCCACAAACCGGCGATCACGAATTTCTTGCGGCCGGTGGCGGCGACGGCCTTGCGGAAGTTCGGATCGAGCCACGAATTCATCGAGGTGCGATCGATGATTTCCTGTCCCGGGAACAGCGACACCACCTCGGGGATGAACGGGCCGGAAAATGACTCTGCCGCGACGGTGGTGAGAACGGTCGGAATCTTGAAGAGCTTCGCAGCTTTTGCAAGAATCTGGACGTTGTTCAATGTGACAAGACGATCATGCGACTGGACGCCCTGGAACATCGCGGGCTGAAAATCGATCAGCGCGATGGCGCTGTTCTGAGGCGTCAGCATCTCTTGGAACGACATTTAATCTTCTCCGTGATTGTGGTTACAGCGGCTTCGCCCTGAATGGATCTCGTCGCCTCGATGTTTTCGATGAGGCGCTCCTCAGTGAGCTTCCGCCAACTCGCTTCGGCGAGCATGGAAGCACGGGACTATTGGTACATCGCTTCACCCACGTCTTGCCCAAAAGTGCTGGCCTTTGTATTTTGGCACACGCGCCGACCGGCCGGTCGCATCGTTATTGCCTCAATCATTGATCGGGGCAGAACAGCGACCTCGGGCCGACACTCCCTTCAACGGATGCTCACCCAGCCGGAACGGGGCACCATCGATATGGCGCGCCACTGCTTCCGTGAGGATGATTTCGTGTCCCAATTTCTTCTGGAGCGTTTCGACGCGGCAAGCCTCATTGACGGCAATTCCTGCCCGAAGAGGATGCCACAGGTCGCGATGGGGCAAATTCGGCGGCGGGCAATCGTTCAGTCGTTCAATCCCTCCAACGCGCACCAAGCGTGAATCATTCCCCTTCGACTTCCTCAATCTTCATTCTTCGTCCCCATTTGTCGAAACAGTGCCCTTCATTCAGCACCAAACGGTCATCATCAAGCCGCTCCTCAAGTCCACGCAACTGCAGGCGCGCGACAGAATTGTCCAATGGCCCACCGAAAGGAGCCACGTTCGGAAAGAAAGCAGCGCCATCCCATTCCCGTCCCGCTCCAGCGAACAGAACCGTGATTCCACTCCAGTCGACGTCATCGCCGATCACGTTAAAATAAGTTGAGCACAGCGGAGTGACTTTATTCTCAGCGATCTCAATCAGAACCACGAACGCTGTGAATGCCCCCGTCTTCGAAAATTCCGTAGCGATCCAGCGATCGAAATCAGTGAGAATTGCGTCAGAAATCGACAACGGGCGTCTCCGGCATGTAATTCTCAAACAGGACCCAGAACGGATTTGGATGCGTTGCCGCGTACCAGGTTTCGAATTCGCGGAGAGACTCGATCACATCGGGCTTCTCTTCGTTGTCATCTGCGCTGGGCACGAGACTCGCAAACATGGCCTGAGCGACCGGCGCAAAGCGTGACAGGACCTCACTCCGGGCTTCACTGTCATTCACCCACCCCAGTTTTGGACGCAGAACGGCGGTCGCGACCGCGACCGCAATTTCTTCGCTTTCAGCCTGGGCAATGACGCCGGAGAGCTCCTTCATGAGATTCAGTCTTCGAAATGCGAAGGAACGCTGTTTCTCCAGCTCTTTCATCCGCTCGGCGATACTGCGGCGAAACTCGTCCTCCGCCACAGAGCTTCGATCCGCTGATAGTTTCAGCACGTCAATGAAGGATGCTGCGGGATCCATCGCATTTCCTTTCTAGCGTGGCGGAAGAGAGAGGGAGTCGAACCCACCAAGGACCGGCTCGCGGCCCCTCCCGGATTTGAAGTCCGGACGCCCCACCGGGGACGCTTCCCTTCCAAAATTCGAAGCGTTGTCAGGAGCGGCTTCTATCGTTCTGCCGAACAAATCGAGCCGATGCCTATTAACGCGGCGAAGATCGCCTCGGCGAAGCGTTACGCCGTGACGATCGAAGAATTCAAGGATCTGGATCGCGACTTTGCGGCCATTGTCCACCTGATCGCGAAACTGCGATGCTGTGAACTGACCAAGCGGCTGGCTCTGGCTCAGGCCTGCGACAATCCGGACCATTTCGGCAACCGTCTCCCGCAAGAAGAAATGATCGTGTGCGACCTCATCGACTCGGCCCATACGCCCAAGCAGTTTCAACAAGCGCCGTATGTCGGTTTCATGCGATCCCAGCACGCCTGCAATGTCACGCACCCTTGGTGGACGAAAACGCTCCGAACCGGAAAGCAACATCGCTATCCTCGGCCAGAGTTTTTCATCCTCGACGGTCAGGCGCACTTCATGCCCAGCCAGGCGCACCCATGCCCCATCCAGAGCGATCTCCTTGCTGCGGACAAGTCCGCCGAGAATCGAAAGCAGCACCGGTGCCGGCAGACGCGGCTCAAGCTGCATCCTCAAGCGCTCGAGACCGATACCCTGTAAATCGGGGTTATCCGCATGGAATGCCTGCAGCGTCGCGAGCAAACTTCGCTTGAACTCAATCCATACCGGTGCGGACATGGCGAATACACCGCCGGCTGTGCGCGAAGTGACAGCGGACAAGTGATCGACGATTTCCTGAACGCCATTCTCCGAAAGAACGCGGTCACGCGCAAACGCCGACAGTTCGACAAACCACGGCGGGATCTCAAGCAAGGCCGCCAGCGCCACCTCGGGATCATCGATATGGCAAGCACGCAATTGAGCCATCCGCTCCGGCGACCGCCGCTTGCGGGCCGGGGCGCGCAGATCCAGAAATTTCCCGCCGCCGATTGTCCGCTGGCCGGTGGTGTCGCGCACAACGAATCTATCCCCGACCGCTGCGGCAATGGGCCGATCCAGCACAAGCTGCACCACACCAGTTTGACCTGGCACTAGCAGCGTATCTTCCAGCAAAACCAGACGCGCCCCGGCGTCCACGGACGCATGAAAGAGATGGAGGGGCATCCATTGCGTGACTGGCTTGGCCTCTGAAGCGAGCAGCTGTAACTCCACATCAATTCGGTTTGTCGGTGCATGCAGCCTCTGGTCAAGCACCATGTCACCGCGGGTAATCGCGTCCTTGCTGATACCCTCTCCCGCCAGATTGAGAGCACAACGCTGACCGGCAATGCCGCGCGCGCATGGACGGCTCTGCGCATGAACGGAGCGCACGCGAGCCGTCACACCGGGGGGAGAAATCATCACGTGATCGCCGTTCGATACGGCTCCGGACAGAACCGTGCCCGTGACGATAGTTCCTGTGCCGGGAAGCGTGAAAGATCGATCGACAGCAAGGCGAAAAAGGTCCGAAGACACTCGTGCGCCGATTGTCTTGGCGACATCGAATAAATGATCCCGCAACTCGGCTATGCCTTCGTCGCGAACGGTCGAAACCCGAAAGATGTCAGAGCCGGCCAGCTTCGATTGCTGCAGCAGTCGCGTGATCTCCCTCGACACGCCGTCCAGCCGCGACGGGGAAACAATGTCCGTTTTTGTCAACGCGACAACGCCTCGCTCGATTCCCAGAAGATCGACAATCGCCAGATGCTCCAGCGTCTGGGGCTTGATCCCGTCATCGGCCGCCACGACCAGAATCACGAAATCGATTCCGGTGGCTCCTGCGAGCATGTTATGAATAAATTTTTCGTGGCCCGGAACGTCGACAAACCCGAGGACCGTTCCATCCGGTGCCGGAAGATAGGCAAAACCAAGATCGATGGAGATGCCGCGGGCCTTTTCTTCCTTCAGGCGATCCGTTTCCACGCCGGTCAGTGCACGCACCAATGACGTTTTGCCGTGATCGATATGGCCCGCGGTTCCGATAATCATGATGATGGTTCGGGTAGCGGCAGCGCCGCGCATTGTTCAGCCTCCGCGACTTCGGAGTCCGAAAGGACCGAGCGTGCTGCAGTGAGAAATCGCGATGCGAGCGGGCTTGCACCGGCATGAGCCCGCAACAGCCAGATCAGAGCTTGGCGTGGATGCCGTTCGACGCCGGCTCCGAGATAATATGCGGCCCCGAGCATCGCCTGACCGTCCGCGTCTCCACGCTCTGCACCCCGACGCCACCAGTAAACCGCCAGCGCAGGATCGCGCTCGACGCCAATGGCGTTATGATAGAGCATGCCAAGACGGGTCATGGATGAGGCGATGTTCTGTTCGGCGGCCGCCAATGCCCATTTCCGCGCATCAGCATAATCGTGAACAATCACTTCTCCTTCGAGCAGCATCCAGCTCAACATGTCCTGCGCTGGCCCATCGCCTGCCTCCGCGGCGGAGCGATAGAGCGCGGCCGCGCGCCTGAAATCCTCCTTGACGCCGTCTCCCCTGAAATAGAGGGCAGCCAGATTTCGTTGCCCCGCCGGATCACCTGCCTCCGCCGACAATGTCAGCCAGTTTGCTGCGAGCACGAAATCCGGCTCGACACCCAGGCCTTCGGCAAAGCATGTTCCGATATGGGCCTGCGCCCGGGCTACTCCGGCGTGCGCGAGCGGTCCCCATATTTCGAGGGCCCTCGGATAATCTCCGCGGTTCGCGGCTTCAGAGGCGGCATCCATCTGAGCCGAAACCGATTGCGCATCGATCGTCCGAGCAACGGCGTCAGGCGCTCTCATCGCTTTTCTCCGAAAGGTCGAGCGATTCGAGATTCCTTGCGAACGCGGGTTCGTCATCAAGGCATCGCAGGTCGAGAACCAGCGCCTGCTCCTCGATTCTTCCGACCACAGGAATATCGAGATCGCGCAACTCTTTTGCCAGGCGTTTCAGGAGACGCCCCGCACCACGCGCCGACGACGAGCGGATGGCGAGGCCGGCGCTCGGTATGGTGACCAGCGGCAAAGCTCCCGAACCGATCTGGCTTTCGCAGGCCGTAACCTCAACGGAAAACAATGGGCCGACCGCTGCCTGCACATCTGGCAGCAGCCGGCGCGAACGCGCTTCAACAGCCGATTGGGAAAGCGACAACAGCCGGATAGTGGGAAGCCGCTCGGCAAGCCTGTCCGGGTCGCGATAGAGTTTCAGCGTCGCTTCAATCGCGGCAATCCGCATCTTGTCCAGACGCAGGGCCCGCTTCATCGGATTGCGATTGATGGCGGCGATCAAATCCTTAGATCCCACGATGAATCCGGCCTGCGGACCGCCCAGCAACTTGTCGCCGGAGAAGGTTACGACATCGGCGCCATCCGCAATCGCCTCAGCGACTGTCGGCTCATGGGCAAGGCCGAGCTGCGCAAGATCGACTAGCGTTCCCGACCCCAGATCGTGGACCATCGGGATCTTGCGTTCAGAGGCCAGCGTCGCCAGTTCGCGGGCACTGACTTCCCTGGTGAAACCTTCGATCCGATAATTCGAGGTGTGAACCTTGAAGATAATTCCCGTCTTCGCGCCGATCGCTCCAACATAATCTCTTGTGTGTGTGCGGTTGGTCGTCCCGACCTCGACGAGTTTCGTGCCCGCACGGGACATGATCTCGGGCATCCGAAACGCCCCGCCGATTTCGATCAACTCCCCGCGCGAAACAATTGTTTCGCGCCGATGCGCAAGCGTGTTGAGCACGATCAGAACCGCCGCGGCATTGTTGTTGACAACAGTCGCATCCTCGGCGCCGGTGAGTTCGCACAAGAGGTCACGCAGGTGATCGTCGCGCTCGCCACGCCGGCCGTTCTCAAGATCGAATTCGAGCGCCATCGCCGAGCGCATCGCGGTAACCGCAGCCTCGATCGCGGATTCGGCAAGAACAGCGCGGCCAAGATTGGTGTGCAGGACAGTTCCGGTCAGATTGAACACAGGCCGGAGCTTCGGCCGCTCCTGCGCTTCGAGCAGTGAAACAGCCGCTGCGGTCACCTCCTCCGGCCGGTCCGGCACGGCCCCGTTTGCGCGGGATTGAGAGATCACATGACGGACTGCGCCGACGACCGCCGACCTGCCGAAGCGCCTGATCGCATCAGCCGCAACCGCAGTCTTGAGCACCCCGTCCACCGAGGGAAGTCCGCGCAGGTTAGCGAATACGGTTTTCTCCATGACTTGCCTCAATAGCCAAGCAGGAAGAGGTTGAGGCCGCCGCGGTGGTAATCTTCCTCCCGCAGCAAGAGATCCAGTCCGAGGCTGGCGACATCGTCGGCCATGGGATCAAGCTCTTGTTTTTTGTGCTGGTGCAGAATCTTAACGTAACCCCGGCATGACTCGCAGGTTTCCGCAAGGACGGTTCCATCCCCTCCCTCGATCTCGCGGTAGGAAATGCCCTCGGTTGAATTGCACAGCGTGCATTTTATCCTGACATAGTGCCACTGCGTCGCGCACATGGAACACGCGCAATACCTTGCGCCATGCGCGCCACGCCATCCCACAACCATTGACGCAACGGGGGCTCCGCCGCAGCTCGGACATATGCCGTCACCGACCGGAACGAGCTTTTTCGGGTCCAGCCGTGAAGCCAGGCGAGCATAGTGAACCTGCAAAGCTGCCGCGATAAAGACATGCTCGGCAAATTCCTCGACGGGAATTTCGTTCGCGAGCACAGCCCGCGCCATGCGGATCCGCGCTTCGGAATCCGCGTCGGTAACACGCGCCAGTGCAGTCCTGGCAGTGTCCGGCATTTCGATCAGCGCGACTGCCTGCAACAAGCGACCGAGCGTTGCATCAAAAGCGGTATCGATCGTGAAGCGGTTGCGATCAAGCGGCGGCATCCCATGGGCGCGTGCGCGCTCGCGATCCTCGGAGATCGGGAGGTCAACGTCAGGCAGACCGTCCTGCAACCCGTGCTGAGATGACGAAAGGTCTGCTAGAAAACAGAGAAAGGGAGCCAGTTCACTTCCCGCAGCCAGATCGCGGAAACGCTCTGCTCTGAGTTGAAATAGCGTCGACGGATCGGGGAGACGCGCAAACGGCGGCTCGGCGATCTCGCCGATCGGCACAGCGTCATGCCCAGGCGCGTCAACCTTATCCATCAATGACCTCACGAACCCGCCGGGCCACGTGCACCTCGACAACTCCCTAAGCCGACATGATATAACCCGCGATCAAGAACGACGTCCCTTCCCTCCGACCAATTCCCGTAGCCATTTCCGGTGGTGCCGCCATGCCCACCCGCCGGTGACGCGGCCTCGTGTCATCGCGCTGATCGTGCCGCGCACCCAGATGGCTGCATAGACGTGCACGATCCAGACGCAGATGATAGTCACCGCGGCGACTGCATGGACGAGAACGGCGATACGCTTCTGGTCGATCGTCGAATATGCAGCGAAGTACTGGTCCCAGATCACAAAACCGCTCGCGATCAGAATCAGGATGAGAAACGACATCCCCCAGAAAACCGCTTTCTGACCGGCATTGTATTTGCCAACCTCCGGCAAGCGTTCTTCGTGGCCGGTCAGAACATCCTTGAGCCGCGCGAGCCAGGTGCCGTCCTCAGCCTTCCACAGGTTCGCCCGCCAGAACCGAATGAACAGGCCGGTAAAGCTGAAAAACAGCACAACACCGATCCAGGGATGGATCGCACGCGTCCACTGTCCGCCACCGAACAGCCCGGTCAGGAAAAACAGGCTCGGATGAAACAATGCGAGTCCGGACAAGGCCAACAGGACCAGGCACGTCGCCGTGATCCAGTGGTTGATGCGCGCACCGCCGGTATAGCGGTCGACCGTGACCGGCTTACCGGGGTGAACGGCATCACCCCGTTCAACATCATAAGCGGTCATGACACGTCACTCCTGGTCAATTGCTCAGCTTTCTCTTCATCCTCTTCGGAAACCTTGTTGGGACCCGAAATCAGATAGTGAAGGAAACCGAACATCGCGAAACCACCCATCGCGGCAAGACCTGCATACTTCGTCACACCCTTCCACAATTCAACGACCGGGCTGATCCTCGGGTCCTTTGCAAGATTCGCGTAAATCTCCGGTTTGTCGGCGTGATGCAGCACGTACATGACATGAGTTCCGCCTACGCCCGGTGGATCGTAAAGACCGGCATTCTTGAAGCCGCGTGACTTGAGATCCTTGATGCGGCCCTCGGCGTGCTGCTTCATCTCTTCCTTGGTGCCGAAGACGATTGCTTGGGTAGGACAGGCCTTCGCACAGGCCGGGCCTTGTCCGACGGCGACGCGATCCGAACAGAGCGTGCACTTGTACGCCTTGTGGTCTACCTGGGAGATGCGCGGGATGTTGAAGGGGCATCCCTTGATGCAATACCCGCAACCAATGCATTTATCGTGGTCGAAATCGACAATGCCGTTGGAATACTGCACGATCGCGCCGGGAGCCGGACACGCCTTGAGGCAGCCTGGATCTGCGCAATGCATGCAGCCATCCTTGCGGATCAGCCATTCGAGATTTTGTGTCTCGGGATTGATCCACTCGCTGAACCGCATGACGGTCAGACTGGCCGGCGTGAGATCGAGCGGATCGTCCAGGACGCCAGAATTGTATCCGACCTTTTCGCGCAGATCATTCCACTCAAGGCACGCGGCTTGACACGCCTTGCAACCGATACACTTGGACGTATCGATCAATTTCGCCACAGACGTGAGTTGCCGCTCCGGTGCAGGCACGCTCGACGCCGAACGACGAACCAGATCCTGCTCGCCAAATTGAGCAGGCGTCGGCTTTACGGTTGGGTTCGGAAGCGGAGGAAACATGTACGTGCCTCCCTATGCCACCGGCCCGGCGATGGGCTCGATATTGACCAGAAACGCCTTGTATTCGGGCGTTTCGATGTTGGCGTCGCCGACAAAGGGCGTGAGCGAATTCGGCCCGAACCCTTTCCTGGCTGCGCCGGTAAAGCCCCAATGCAGGGGAATACCGACGACATGGACCGCCTTGCCGTCGCAGATCAGCGGTGCGATCCGCTTGGTCACGACGGCTTTCGCCTTCACCGATCCGCGCTTGGACCAGACCCGGACCCATCCGCCCAGCTTGATGTTCTTCTCCGCGGCCAACTGCTCCGAAATCTCGACGAAGAACTCTGGTTGCAATGACGCGTTGATCTGGGCGTGCTTGGTCCAGTAGTGGAAGTGCTCAGTAAGCCGATAGGAGGTCGCCGCGTATGGAAACTCGCTGGCTTCACCGAACTGCTCCATATCGCCCTTGAAAACGCGAGCGACCGGATTGCCGCGAATCTTGGGTGCAATGACGTTGACGATCGGCGATTCGAAAGGCTCGTAATGCGTCGGGAACGGCCCATCGCGCATCATGCCCCGCGTAAACAGTCGTGCGGTGCCTTCGGGGTTCATGATGTAGGGTCCCACCACACCCGGCTTGGCGTTGGGTGCGATGTCCGGCACGTCATAGCCGGTCCATTTTGCGCCGTCCCACCACAGTAGCTTGCGGCTCGGATCCCAGGGGTTGCCGTTGATGTCCGCCGACGCACGATTGTAAATAATTCGGCGGTTGACGGGCCAGGACCACGCCCACTTCGAGAACGCACCGGTCTCGTCCGGATCGCTATTGTCGCGGCGGGCCATGTTATTGCCTGCCTCGTTGTAGCAACCGGAATAGATCCAGCAGGCACACGCGGTCTTGCCATCGTCGCGCAGGGCGGCAAAGCTGACCACCTGCTTGCCTTTCTCCAGCACAACCTTGGTTGGATCGTTCGGGTCGATGACCGTTTCGAGCACCGAACCGTTCAACTCCTTGGCCAGTTCTTCCGGACTTGGCTCTTCCGGATTCTTGTAATCCCAGGCCAGATTGAGCATCGCATCGGGAAATGCGCCGCCCTCTTTCCTGTACAGCTCGTTCAGACGCTGATGGAGCTGCGCCATGATCCATGTGTCATGCCTGGCTTCGCCCGGCGGCGTGCCGGCCGCCCAGTGCCAATGCAACTGCCGTCCCGAATTCGTGAGCGAACCGGTATCTTCGGCAAAGCAGCTCGTGGGAAGCTGGATCACCTCGGTCTGGATACTCGCCGAGTTGACGTCGTTATGTTCGCCGTGATTCTCCCAGAACCGCGCCGTCTCGGTCTGCAACGGATCCATGACGACGAGGAACTTGAGTTTGGACAGCGCGTCCGTGACTTTCTTGCGGTTCGGGAACGCCAACAGGGGATTGAATCCCTGACAGAAGTACCCGTTCATCCTGCCCTCGTTCATCAGTTCGAAGGCGCGCAAGATGTCGTAGCCCGGAAGATCGAGCTTCGGCAGGTAGTCGTAGGCGAAGTTGTTCTCCGGCGTCGCCGCCGGCCCCCACATCGACTTCAAGAAGCTGACGAAGAACTTCTTGTAGTTCTGCCAGTAGCTCATCTGATCCGGACGCAATGGCTTGAAGCCGCGCGTCGACATATAGGTGTCGAAGGTCGGCTCTTTTTCCGTCGGGATGGTCAGATAGCCCGGGATCAGGTTCGACATCAGACCGATATCGGTCAATCCCTGAATGTTGGAGTGACCGCGAAGAGCATTCATGCCTCCGCCGCGCACGCCGATATTGCCCAGAATGAGCTGCAACATCGCCATCGCTCTAATGTTCTGCGAGCCTTTCGAATGCTGGGTCCAGCCGAGCGCATACATCGATGTCATCGTCTTGGTCGGTGACGAGCACTCCGAGATCATCTGCGCCACTTTCAGGAACTTGTCCTTCGGTGTGCCACAGATTCGCTCGACCATTTCCGGCGTGTAGATCGCAATATGCTGCTTCAGCAGTTTCCAGACGCAACGCGGGTTCTGCAGCGTATCGTCGGAGACCACGTAGCCATCCGGGCCAAGCTCATAATCCCAGCTCGACCTGTTGTAATCGCGCTTGGCCTCGTCATAGCCGGTGAACAGGCCATCCTGATAGCCGAAGCCCTCTTTCACGATATACGGCGCGTTGGTGAATGCCTTGGTGTACTCCCACTGGACCTTGTCGTTATCGATACAGTACTTGATCACGCCGAGCAGGAACGCGATGTCGGTGCCCTGGCGGATCGGCGCATACACATCAGCGACCGACGCCGAACGTGTAAATCGCGGATCGACGACAATCAGCTTCGCACCACGGTTGGCTTTCGCCTCCGTGACCCATTTGAATCCACACGGATGCGCTTCAGCAGCGTTGCCACCCATAATGATCACGAGATCCGTGTTCTTGATATCGGTCCACGAATTCGTCATCGCGCCGCGGCCAAATGTTGGAGCCAGACTGGCTACCGTGGGGCCGTGTCAAACGCGCGCCTGATTATCGAAGACCAGCATCCCCATGCTGCGAACGACCTTGTAGGTCGCCCACGCCGTTTCATTGGTCGTTGCAGAAGCCGCGAGGAAACCGGTGCTCAGCCAGCGGTTGACCGTAACGCCGTCGCCATTTCTGGCGACGAAGTTCTTGTCCCGGTCATCCTTCATCAGCCGCGCGATGCGATTGAGCGCCACATCCCAGGAGATCTGCTCGAACTTGTCCGAGCCGGGTTTGCGAAGCATCGGATATTTCAGGCGGGTCTCCGCATGCACCATGTCGAGAAGTGCTGCACCCTTGGGACAGAGCGTGCCCCGATTGGTCGGGTGATCTGCATCGCCTTCGATGTGGAGGATGTCGGCCCTCTCACCCTTCGCCAGGCTGCCCTTGGAGTGGATGATGATGCCGCAGCCGACGGCGCAGTAGGTGCAGGTGTTGCGGGTTTCCGTGACCCCGGCCAGTTTAAAAGGGCGGATCGACGATGCCAGAGCCGCCTCAATTCCGCCGAAACCAAGAGCGCCGAGTGTGGTGCCTGCAAGCCCCCCGCCGGCGCTTTTCAAAAATTGACGTCGCGAGATTTCCATATTCATGGCTGGTTCTCCTTCGAGATCACGGCCCCACCGGGGGACGCCATGTCGGGCGCGCCATAAGCGCGCTGGAAGTAGAATCCATCTGAGCATCGGTAACGTAATGTTCAGAGATAGTTAAAGTCAACGTATACAAATGTCGCGCATGGAAGAATGTCTGCGGCGCCGCAACATTCGAGCCGATCGGGAAACAGATATCGGACAGCGTTGTAGCAGGTAGTCGCTGCAATGCGGCAAGCGCTCGATTTCGTCAGCTGCGCTGAAGCGCTCTGCAAACACGTCGAATTGCGTTGACGCCAGCGCGCGTTGATCCCCAAAATGTGGCGTGACCTATCCATCGGCTCCCGAGTTTCGGGGCGCGCAGTTTGGAGATATAGGGCTCGCGTTCAGAATCGCGATTCTGGCGACATTCTTTGTGTTGGCGTTCTCGTTGGACTCGCGCGCGACTGAATTGAAGCGCATCGACGAACCTGCAAAGCCTGATTTTTCCTTGCCAGGTTTGGACGGGACGACCGTTCCTCTGAAAGCCTTCAAAGGCCACACCGTGCTCGTCCATTTCCTTGCGACGTGGTGTGCACCGTGCCGCGAAGAGCTGCCCGCGCTGACCCGCTTTCTCGACCGCTCGGCAGCTCACGCATCAGTCATCGCCATATCCGTCGCCGATATCGATCAACGGCTCAAACGTGTCCTCGAACAGACACCGGTCAATTTTCCCGTGCTGCTGGATCGCGAGCGGACCGTGACGAAGTCATGGCATGTCACCACGCTCCCCACGACCTACGTTCTCGACGCAAACATGAAGCCTTTGCTCGTGGTCGAAGCCGATTTCCAGTGGGACACGGTCGACATTGAGCCCGCAACCGGAAAGCTCATCAAGAACAAGATCCGGGAGCCTGAAACGACCTCCGATTATTCACATCAGGAAAAAAAGGGGAGCGATCATGACCTTTAATCGACGCGATCTCTTGAAGGCCGGCGCCGCGGTCTCACTGGTGGCAGGACTTCCCCGGCAGGCGATGGCTCAGGCGCCATGACGGCGACGTGATGCGGAGTTGCCACCATATTCAGCGGGCCCCGCGCTTGCGTCACCCGTTTTATTTCGTCGGCTCTTCTCCGAGCCCAGGAACCTTTTGTTCCGGCCAGCCGTTTTTCATCACATCCCACATCGGAGGCAATGATGAAAAACATCGGTCTTATTCCATTGGCCGCCGTTATCATGGTGTCGGGAACGTCTTCGTTTGCCCAGAACAACGACCCGTCGACCAATGCGATGGAGCGACCCGCAGCAGCTCCGCACTCCAGTGGCTCCGGCACCACGCCGGATGGCAAGGGCTCGACGGGCTGGACTGGCGGAGCCCGCGACCAGAACTCTCAAACGATCGGTCAAACCACCGGTTCGCAAGATGCCGAAGCGGCAAAGGATCAGCCCGCGATGGCAACGGGCAAAGATCTGAAAGGGCCAGCGAAGCAGTTTTCTCCTCGTCAAACGCCGGAATAGCAACCAGGAGCAGACTTTCGCGGTCATGTCGTGGAATCTGCCGGCCTGATCGCAGCGACCTGAATCGCCACAACGGTGCGGGTGCGCGCCGGAGGTCATCGCTTGAAGATCGTGAAACGACAACGATCACAGTGAAGCCCATCTATCTGGACTACAGAGCCACGCCACCAATCGATCCTGCTGTATTCAGCGCGATGCTGCGCTGCCTGCGCGTAGCATTCGGCAATCCGCAGCGCATGCGCGTCTTCCGATCCGCGGGAACGCCACATCCACATCGCATGAGTTGAACACATGAAGATCCACGACATACGTCTCACCAGCCTTGCGCATGGCGGCGGCTGCGGCTGCAAATTGGCGCCTTCGGTTCTGCAACAGTTGCTCGCGCATCAACCCGCGGCGCAGCCTTTTGCACAGCTGCTGGTCGGCACCGAGACCGGTGATGATGCTGCGGTATGGCGGCTTGAAGATGGAACGTGCGTTATTGCAACGACGGACTTTTTCATGCCGATGGTCGACGATCCCTACGATTTCGGGCGTATCGCCGCGACGAACGCGATATCCGACATTTACGCCATGGGCGGAACCCCGATCATGGCTCTGGCAATCCTCGGAATTCCCGTCGACAAGTTGCCCACCGAGATGACGGCAAGGATTCTCGCGGGCGGGGCGTCAGTTTGCGCGACCGCCGGTATTCCAGTCGCGGGTGGTCACTCCATCGATTCTCCCGAACCGATCTACGGACTTGCCGTCATCGGCACCTGCAAGGAAAAACATATCCGCCGCAATTCCGAAGCGCAGGCCGAAGACGCCGTCATTTTGACCAAACCGCTCGGCGTCGGCGTCTATGCGGCTGCTTTCAAGAAAGGTGCGCTATCGGACGTCGCGTATGCCGATATGATTGGATCGATGACACGGCTCAATCGCGTCGGAACGAAGCTCGCTGCAGATGCGTCGGTACATGCCATGACGGATGTGACCGGGTTCGGCTTGCTCGGGCATAGTTTGGAAATGGCTCGCGGGTCGAACGTCAGCATCATACTGAACGCAGCGGATATTCCCCCGCTCCCCGAGGCTCAACAGCTGATTGAACAGGGGTTCCTGACCGGAGCTTCCGGTCGCAACTGGGCGAGCTACGGACACGAGGTTCGCCTCGATCCTGGTTGTCCCGAATGGCAACGCCAACTCCTCACCGACCCGCAAACATCAGGCGGATTGCTGATTGCCTGCCGTGCAAATCGCGCGGAGGCGATCACGCGCCAGATCGTCGAGGATGGTCATCCGTACGCGCGTGTTATCGGACGGGCAGAGAGCGGCCAACCTGTCGTTACGGTAATCGGGTGATCGCCGGGGACCACTTTTTCGGCGAACACAAACCGCCCCCCCTTCACGACAAAAATAACGTGTTCAGCCCCGAGGTCACGTAGACCGGATCAAGCTGGAAGCGGTCTGGCTGTTTGACCCTGCCGTGCGGATGGCTTCATAAGGGGTGCGCCTAGCAAGTTGATTGACAGTATACTGAAAGACTGTACACTGTCGATTATCGTTGATAAACGACGATCAGAGTAATTCCGCAGGATGTTAGGGCGCGCGGCTTTCCGCTGCGGCATGTCATCCCCGTTATGGTGCTCTTGGATATCGAGGGGCCTTGGACGCTTCAGTCCCGATATCCTGGAATCTGATCCGTCGCATACCCGCCGCGGCAACGCACCGCAGCTTGAGAAACATGAAGGCGTTTGTGGATGCAGGCCCGGACCAAGAGTGCGAAGACAGTCAAGGAGCCATTGATGTCAATGGACGATCTCTACGGCATGCCGGGCCATCTGTTTCGCAGAATGCAGCAGATCGCCGTCGCTATCTTCATGGAGGAGTGCAAGGCGTTCGACATGACGCCGCTGCAGTATGCCGCGCTTGTGGCAATTCGCGCGCATCCGGGGATTGATGCCACGCGGCTCTCTGCGCTGATTGCCTTCGACCGTTCGACGCTTGGCAGTGTCATCGAACGACTCGAGACGAAAGGACTCCTCGCGCGCAAAGCCGGCCCTGACGACAAGCGCATCAAGCTGCTCTACTTGACACGCGCCGGAGCAGACGAGTTGCGCGGTGTCGAGCCGGCCGTCAGCGGCGCCCAGTCCCGAATGCTTGCGGCGCTCAAGCCGGCCGATCGCAAGACCTTGCTCAAGCTGATGGCACGGCTTGTCGATCTAAACAACGAGACATCTCGAGCCCCGGTGCGCCCAGCCGATGCCGGGCGGCGTTCGACATAGGAGGCTTCGTGCAATTTCATTTCAATGGTTTCGAACCCGGTGACCCGGATATTTCGGATACCGCAAAGCGGCATCTCACTTCCGGAAGTTCCGGGACTCTTCCGGAGAAAGTGGACGTCCTCATTATTGGCTGCGGACCTGCCGGACTAACATTGGCCGCCCAACTCTCGGCCTTTCCCGAAATAAAGACCTGCATCGTCGATCAAAAAGCAGGCCCGCTGCTTCTCGGCCAGGCCGACGGTGTGGCTTGCCGCACGGTCGAAATGTTCGAGGCCTTCGGTTTCAGCGAGCGGGTGCTGCGGGAAGCCTGCTGGATCAACGAGACAACCTTCTGGAAGCCCGCGCAAAATGGGCAAGCAACCATTGCCCGCAGTGGCCGCGTGCAGGACACCGAGGACGGGCTGTCGGAGTTCCCGCATGTCGTGCTGAACCAGGCGCGCGTCCATGACTTCTATCTCGACGTGATGCAAAAATCACCGGCAGCGCTGGAGCCTTACTACGCGCGCCAGCTACTCGATCTTCAGATCGATACATCGGTCGCGGCCGACGATGCTCATGCGTATCCGGTAACGGCAAGGCTCGAGCATGCCGGGCAGATCGAAACTGTCAAAGCCCGCTACGTGGTGGGTTGCGACGGCGCGCGCAGCACCGTGCGAAAGTCGATCGGACGCACCCTACACGGGGACTCGGCCAACCATGCCTGGGGTGTCATGGATGTGCTGGCCGTTACCGACTTTCCCGATATCCGGTGCAAGTCACTGATCCAGTCCGCCAACGAGGGTACCATACTCGTGATCCCGAGGGAGGGCGGCTATCTCGTTCGGCTGTATATCGAGATGGATAAGCTCGAGGCTGGCGAGCGGGTTTCGAACCGCAAGATCACGGCCGAGGACCTGATAGCGGCAGCTCAGCGCATTTTCAAACCGTACGTGTTGGACGTGAAGGAAGTGGCGTGGTGGTCGGTGTACGAGATCGGCCAGCGCATCTGCGACAAGTTCGATGACGTGCCGGAAGCGGAAATCGCACGGCGCTCGCCGCGCGTGTTCATTGCCGGGGATGCCTGCCATACGCACAGCCCGAAGGCCGGCCAGGGCATGAACGTTTCCATGCAGGACGCTTTCAATCTCGGTTGGAAACTGGCGTCGGTGCTGAACAAACGGTGCGTACCGGACTTGCTGCACAGTTACTCGGCGGAACGTCAAGCCGTCGCGAAGGAACTGATCGACTTCGACCGCGAATGGGCTGCCTTGCTTGGATCGAGCGAAGGATTCGATGCCGCCGAGACCCAGCGATATTTTGTCCGGCACGGACGCTATACGGCGGGCACCGCGGCGCATTATCGTCCGTCGATACTCACCGGCGAACCGACCCATCAGCATCTTGCGGAAGGGCTGGTGATCGGCATGCGCTTTCATTCCGCACCCGTGATCCGCCTAGCGGACGCCAGGCCACTTCATCTGGGTCACGTGGCCAAGGCCGATGGCCGGTGGCGGATTTTTGCATTTTCCGGAGCCGAGGACCCCGCCGCTTCCGACTCCGGCATTCGAGCCTTGTGCGAATTTCTGGACAGCCCCAGTTCTCCCGTGCGGAAATTTACCCCGGCGGGCCAGGACATCGATTCCGTGATCGACGTTCGTGCGGTATTCCAGCAGGACCGTCGCGAACTTGCCATCGAAGCCATGCCCCCATTTCTATTGCCCCGGAGGGGGCGTTACGGACTGTACGATTACGAGAAAATGTTCTGTCCGGACGTGAAGGGCGGCGACATTTTTACTATGCGCGGCATCGATCGCCGATCCGGCTGCATGGTGATCGTACGACCGGACCAATATATCGCGGACGTTCTTCCACTCGACGGGTTTGGCCGGCTTGCTGCATTCTTCGATAACTTCATGATCCAGAAAAACGCAGTATCCGGGTGATTGGCACCGCCCTTCGATGTTGCCGGCGAGCATCAATACGGACAGGGAGATGCAATTCGCCGCGTGACAGAGAGCCCGCCGTCCGGTTGCTGCCGAGCCTTGATCTTTGCGCCACGACGCGTACGGGGCGCCTCGTTACTTCGGCTCCAGCTTCAGCAGCCGGGCCGCGTTGTCTTCCAAAATCATGGGCGTTGGGTATTGAAGCAAGTTGATTCAACACCGAGGAAGGTCGATCCAGCGCGTCGGAAGATGCGACGTTGATATTGGCGGCCAGGCGAGTACCGCAGCTATCTGTCGGCACGTGCTTCCAGCGAAGTGGGGCCGGCCGTAAATGCCGCGTCGTAAATGAGGCAGAGGGAGCAACACCGTGACAATCGAGGTCATTTTGCCGCCAAGGGGGCGAGACTATCGCCTTGATCTGCTTCGCGGGTTTGCTAACTGGGCGATTTTTCTCGACCACATTCCGAACAACGTGGTCAATTGGATCACTCAACGCAATTACGGATTCAGCGACGCTGCTGACCTTTTCGTTTTCATCTCGGGCTACACGGCATCATTCGTCTACGGGCGAATGATCGTTGAACGAGGCTTCGTTATAGGTGGGACCCGTCTCATCAAGCGTGCTTGGCAGATTTACGTCGCGCACATCATCTTGTTCGTGATGTATATCGCTGAAATCGGATATCTATCTCACCGCTATGGCGATCCAAACCTGAACAACGACTTCAACGTTGCTGGATTTATGAATGATCCAGCCAGAACCTTGTATGAAGGCCTCATACTTGCGTTCAAGCCCGTAAATATGGACGTTCTGCCACTATATATTCTCCTCATGGTCATTTTCCCTCTTGTGTTGTGGGTGATGTTGCGACGGCCGAACTTAGCGCTCGCACTATCCTTTCTTCTTTATCTGGCAGCGCGTTATTTCGACTGGAATCTGCGCGCTTACCCAACCGGGTACTGGTACTTCAATCCATTTTGCTGGCAGCTTCTTTTCGTCTTCGGCGGATGGTTCGCACTTGGGGGATCAATCGAGTCGAGGTCGTTAATTCGATCGCGAGCGCTATTGGTGCTGGGTAGCGTCTATCTCGTCTTTGCTCTGGTCATGACGATGGCTGGTCGATTTCCGGAAGTCGCCCACCTGATGCCCGCAAAGCTCGTCGATACATTTAACCCGAACGACAAGACTAATCTTGCACCTTACCGCCTTCTCCATTTCGTCGTACTATTCTTCTTCATCTCACGGTTTATGCCGCGCGACTGGCTGGGCCTTCAATGGCCCATTCTGCAGCCTATGATCAAGTGCGGCCAGCAATCTCTTGAGGTGTTCTGCATCGGCGTCTTTCTCGCGGTCGCAGCCCATGTCATTCTGGTTGAGGTTTCGAGCGCTATCTGGATGCAGATTGTTGTGAGCGTCGTCGGCATCGCATTGATGACGGCGGTCGCTTACTACCGCTCCTGGTCTAAGCTTGCCGACAAGAAGCCGGAAAAGTTGCGCCCATCTCCTCCGCCGGACAGACAACAGACGGCGTGATCGGAGATGTCCGCCGGATGTGCGGCTCGTCGTGGGTATGACCGCGACCGTTGAAATTCATCCGAAATCGGCAAGCGTATCCGGCGCTGCTCCTGCCGCCGTAGTGAGGTCACACCACCCATGACCGGGAGATATCAGCACGGATATTAACGCTCGCAGCATGCAAGGCAGATACGAGGAGGCTTACTATACGCCGTCCAAGGTTATACGTAATGGATTGTTGCGCGATGAGACCTGGTGCGTCCGCACCGGCAAAGAACGAGAAATGAGTTTTGTGAGCATCGCCATCGTGTTCGATGAATCGTCGAATGAAGACCTCTTCAACAGATAGACGATCAGGTTGAGAAATAGGCTACCAGCCTTGATTTGCACTGAGCACCTGGGGCCTTTGCAAAGACTTGGTCGCGCCAGTCCAGCGGCGCGACTGTCGCAGGATGACCTCGCGGCAATTTGATTTCGTTCCTCGCTCACGGCTTGTGCTTCGACCAAAAGAGGGCAAGGTTGCATGACTTTGAGAATGCGAGGGAGGCGTCGATGAACACGAACAATGCGAACTCTTCCGACCCGGTCTTACGCAATCTTGACGGCCTGCTCTCCGATTTGACCGAGTTCTACAAGGATGTGCATGCACACCCGGAATTGTCGATGCAGGAGACGCGAACTGCAAAGCTCGCGGCGGACCGCCTGCGCGCGGCCGGCTATGAAGTTACGACGGGCGTCGGCAAGACCGGTGTGGTTGGCCTGCTTCGTAATGGCGATGGCCCAACTGTCATGCTGCGCGCTGATATGGATGCGTTGCCAATCCAGGAAACGACAGGCCTGCCCTACGCCAGTAAGGTTACAGCGACAGATCGGGAAGGCCAGACGGTGCCTGTTTCGCATATGTGCGGCCACGACATGCACGTGGCCTGGCTCGCCGGTGCAACCAGGCTGCTCGCCGACGCTCGAACAAGCTGGCAGGGTACTTTGATGGCGGTCTTTCAGCCGGGAGAAGAGACGGCGGAAGGTGCAAAGGCCATGATCGAGGACGGTCTGTTCAAGCGTTTCCCAAAGCCCGACGTGATCCTCGGCCAGCATGTCATGGTGGGGCCTTCGGGTACGGTCGCCGGACGCGCCGGCGCCATCACGTCCGCGGCGGACAGTCTGCAGATCCGCCTGTTCGGACGCGGCGCGCATGGCTCAATGCCGCAAGCAAGTATTGATCCTGTGATCATGGCCGCATCCACGGTCATGCGGCTTCAAACTATAGTGTCGCGCGAGCTTGCGGCCGCTGAAGCGGCCGTAGTTACGATTGGCGTTTTGCAGGCAGGCACCAAGGAGAATGTCATTCCCGACGAAGCCATCATCAAGCTTAATGTCCGAACGTTCGATGCCGGCGTCCGGACACGGGTACTGGCCGCAATCGAACGGATCGTCAACGCCGAGGCGGCCGCTTCCGGCGCGCCCCGCCCGCCCGAGATCACGACGCTCGATAGCTATCCGCTCAACGTCAATAATCGAGACGCAAGCAAGCGGGTGGTCGACGCATTCCGGGGATATTTTGGAGCGGACCGGGTCCGGGAAACCGGCCCGGCGCCGGCCAGCGAGGATTTCGGATCGTTTGGATCGGGGTGGCACGTTCCCTCGGTTTTCTGGTTTGTCGGCGGTACTGATCCGGAGACTTATACGAAGGCGAAAGAGGCAAACCGGCTCAACGAACTTCCGGTGAACCACAGCCCAAAATTCGCACCCGTTCTCCATCCCACCTTACAAATGGGAGTTGAAACGCTGGTCGTGGCAACCCGCACATGGCTGACGGTGTAAGATATGACAGTCGACTGGATCCCATTTACCGAAAGCGCATCTACCTTTCGGTTGAACGCCTGAAAGCCCGCTTATGGAGCAACTCCCGCTTGTGCTCGATCTGACTGGTACCTTCGTCTTTGCGCTTAGCGGCGCATTGGCAGGCGTCACACGAAAGCTGGATTTATTCGGCGTTCTGGTATTGTCGTTTGCGGCGGCTACTGCGGGAGGCATCGCCCGAGACGTTCTGATCGGCGCGATTCCTCCCGGCGCCATCAATGACTGGCGCTATCTCGCCGTGTCGCTCTTTGCCGGCGTAGTCACTTTCTATTTCTCCCCCTTGGTCGTTCGGATGTCGAACCCAGTCTCTCTATTCGACGCCGCAGGACTCGCTTTTTTTGCCGTCGCAGGTGCGTCCAAAGCGCTCGCCTACGGACTGAACCCGGTCATGGCGATAGTGCTCGGCATGGTGACCGGGATCGGCGGCGGTATGGTTCGCGACGTGCTGCTGGCCGAAATCCCGACCGTGCTGCGTGCAGAACTTTATGCGGTCGCGGCGTTGGCCGGCGCAGCAGCTGTGGTCATAGGTCATGCACTAGAGCTTCCTCAAGTCCCCGTAACGACCGTGGGGTTGGCACTGTGCTTTTTTCTTCGCGTGATGGGGATCAGATACAGCTGGCGGCTTCCAACCGCCGGCGGAGACAAGCGAGCCCCCGGGAGCACCGACACGGCAATCGATCCGTAGCCATCGAAAAGGAAGCGCGAGCAGAGCATACTGCTTCAACAGCCGATTCAGTTATGTTCGGACTGACTACAGCCCGCGGAAAATTCCGCGCGCCATCGCGAGGAGTCCCGACGCGTCTACTGACTAGTCGATAACTTTTCTCGGCCGACCGAGCCGCTCACTCTCCAGACCGTATTCCCGACATCGTCAGCAACGACCAGAGCACCGGTCCGGTCAAGCGCCACGCCGACCGGCCGCCCGTGAACCGTTTTTCTATCCGGTGCAAGGAAGTTCGTCACCACCGGGGTCGGCATCCCGCTCGGCCGTCCATTCACGAATGGAACGAAGATCACCTGGTAGCCGTTCAGCGGGTCACGGTTCCAGCTGCCATGCTGGCCCACAAACGCGCCATCGGCGAACGTCGGTGACAGCGTTTCTCCTTGACTGAATGCGAGGCCGAGTGCCGCAACATGGGAGCTGAGGCCATAATCCGGCTTGATCGCCTTCGCCACCATTGCAGGATTCTGCGGATGGACGCGTTCATCCAAGTGCTGTCCCCAATAGCTATAGGGCCAGCCGTAGAAACCGCCGTCCTTGATGGAAGATAGATAATCCGGAACCAGATCCGGCCCGATCTCGTCCCGCTCGTTGACTACAGCGAACAATTGCCCCGTTCCAGGCTGGATGGCGAGGTTCGTCGGATTCCGCGTTCCGGTCGCGAAAAGGCGCTTGGCCCCCGTCAGGCGATCGACCTCGTAGATGGCCGCACGCCCTTCTTCGATGTCTATCCCATTCTCGGTGATATTGCTGTTAGAGCCGACCCCGACATAGAGCTTTGACCCGTCCGGGCTGGCCACCATTGACTTGGTCCAGTGGTGGTTGATCGGGCCTGCGGGCAAATCGGCAAGCTTTGTGCCGGGCGCCGTAATCTGCGTCTGTCCCGGTGTGAACGGAAAGGCGATGATCGCGTCGGTGTTGGCGACGTACAAGGTGTCCGCCACCCACGCTACGCCGTACGGCGAGTGCAGGTGGTCGACCAGAACAGTCTTCATCTCCGGAACGCCGTCGCCATTGGCGTCACGCAACAAAGTGATGCGATTGCCGCCCTTGTCGGACGCACCGGCTCGCGCCTTAACTTTTCCTGAGATGTAATCCTTGGGGCGGAATGGCACGGTACCGGGACCGTTGCTTTCGACGACGAGGATATCGCCGTTGGGCAATGGATAGACGATGCGCGGATGCATCAGTCCGGTCGCCATCGCCTGGATGCGCATGCCGGCGGGAACTGTTGGTGTTTCCTCAGCCTTCCAGCCAACCGCCTGCGGTACGCTCATGGGCGGCACCAGATATTGGTGAGGTTCGGGAAGCTCTGGATTCGATCCATATTGTTTTGATGGATCGCCGCCTTGGTCAGTGCAGGCGGACACCAGCGTGAGAATCATCAGCCCCGCAACCGCTCGAACTCGATTCGCGATCATTCGCTTTCTCCCTAGCCCGCAGTCTTGACGGCGGTAACACACCAACCGCGAAGACCGGCGGCAAGCAGCAGCATCGTAACGATGATCGATAGCCCAATGCCGGTCGGGACAACCGAAGTCCACCCGTCTCGCGTATGAACGAAGACGTTGACCAGCGAAAGAATTGCGGCGGCCCCTACCAAACAAAAATCAAACCAACGGATCGGCCCGGCCCTCCCGAGCGCGAAGTCAATGACCAGGAAGATCGTGGCGATAAGCGCCAGCACGAGCCCCCCAGTGATCAGCCAAACAGAGAAGTTGGCCCACTGCATCAGCGAGTTGCTCGTGTACATATAGTCGGTGAATAGAGCGGCCATGAGCAACGCGCCACCCAATCCAACAAAAAACGGATGCAGCGGCGCATGCGCACGGCTCTTGTCATTTGGACCGACCATGTCTTTCTCCTCGCTTCCATACTCGCCTGAGATCTGTTGCGTAACCCTGCACGTCCCCCGGGGGCGCAAACAACAGACTTCTCAGCTTCGATACTTAGCGGAAGACCCTTATCGGGACTAGGATGTAAGCATCACCATATATTGATGCTAACGTGGAGAAGGAAACGCGGCCTTCGCCGTAGCGATGCCCGCCATGATCGGCGACGTGTCGCCCTCACCCCGCAGCCGCTCGATCTCCAACTGCTCGGGCTTCATCCTCAATCTTTAGAAATTCGCCTGTGCTTCATGGCGTTCGATCCGTTGATCATAGCCGTCTCTACTCTGTCGATGGCTGAGTGAACGGCCGCCTTCTGTCGAGGCGCGATATCTTTATCGGGTCTTGCACGGTGTTTGGCTATTTCGACGGAATGAATCCGTGTCGCGCGTACCCTTGTTGCTCTGGGGATAGGTCAGTTTCGCTTACGCATCTTCTCCCATGCTCCCGGTTCATCGGGATCGGGCGCGACTATCGAATTGCAATTCATCTGAGGCTCATTCCGGCGCGCTCGCTCCGAAATTTCTGATGGTTCAGATTTCATTGGGTGATACGTGTTGCAAACTGACCGAACCGAAGTGGCCGGTGTCACGAGGTGGGCTGGGACGGTAATTTCAGTGAACTTCGTGTGCAGGAAGATCGGCGATGATGGAACAAGGCTGTTTCAAAGGTCTCACACGACCAGTCTCTCGTAATGGAGCGCCGTGATGCCGAACCCATTGAAAGCCCCTGCAGTGAGAAAGATCGGTGTGGGTCAAGCCATTATCTTGCTGTCGTTATTCGCCATGTTGCTGTTCGCCGTGGTGTGGGCCTCCATGGCTTGGACATCAGCGGAAGACGTACAGATGTCAATCCACGGATGGATCGCGCTTATCCTTGGCGTAACGTTTTCCTTGCTTATCGGCTGTGGTCTTATGGCCTTGATGTTCTACAGCAGCCGTAGTGGGCACGATGAAGCGGCAACACCTGACGTGCGACGGCAGTCGGATACGCTTGAAAAGGACGACTGAGTGAGAGCGTCGATCCGCTGCGCGGCATACTTACTTATCCTATTTACTGCCTCTCAAACTGTCGCGGAAGATATTGAGCGCGGGCGGCGTATCTACCAGGCTTGCGCATCTTGTCACACTCTCGAATCCGAGCGCAGTACATTTGGTCCGAGCCTTAAAGGCGTCCTCGGCAGGCATGCAGCCGCGGTGCCTGACTACAAATATTCAACAGGAATGCGAGACGCAGCTAACGCTGGCCTGGTATGGAATGACAGTTCGCTAGCCGCGTTCTTGAAAAATCCAAAGAAAGTCGTTCCCGGCACAACGATGCGGTTCTGGGGGCTGTGGGATGGTGAGGTTGGCGACCTTCTTGCCTTTCTGAAAGCTTCAACCGTCACACCCTCAGGTCGGCGTTAGGCGCATCGCGCTTGAACGCGAGAACCTAATTGACAAGCTCACCGAAGCGCCATTCGGCAGCGACGATCATTCTCTTCACTTGGGCGGGCTCATCGTTATGAGCGTATTCGAGCCCCAACATGGATACGAAAATACCTTCATCAAGAGCCTCGTTTCTCTTCGTCAGCTCCTTCAAGATCGTCCATGAATCTCCAATTCCGCACGACACATCGCCATGATCGCATGTCCATTGCGCTGCCGCTGGCACCCGGACTTCGATCGGGCGCATCCGAAATTGACGCGCATGCACCCGGCGGCATAGGAAGTAGCCACTCGGCACTTTGATAAAGGGTAGGCTGCCGTCATGGCCCAGGAAATTGAGCGAAAATTTCTGCTCGCCGACGATCGATGGAGATCATCCGTCGCCAAGAGCGCTCGAATAAAGGACGGGCTCGTCGCCAATACCAATGGCCGCAAGACGCGGGTTCGGATCATCGGAGAACGCGCCACGATAACCCTCAAAGGTCAACGTCATGGGCTGGCACGCTCCGAGTTCGAATATGCGATCCCGGTATCGGATGCCGAGGAAATCCTGCACACGATGTGCGATGGCCGCATTGTGGAAAAGATTCGGCACTACGTTCCGCATGCGGGAGTGACTTGGGAAATCGATGTCTATCACGGCAGCTTGACGGGGATCGTGACCGCCGAAGTCGAATTGAAGCGAGAGGATTTCGAGCTCAAACTGCCGGACTGGATCGGAGAGGAAATAACTGGAGATCCGCGATACAGCAAAATCAATATGGAGGCGGCGGCGAACCGGCCCGGACAGCCGTAAACTTCAGCCGTTCACCGCCCGAGCGGTCCGCTTCTCGTCAACCCTGCTCAATCCAAATGCAGCGTGCGACACGAATTGCGACTTGAGGCTCCATTTCCGGCTTTGTCTGCGACCGCCTTAAAGGCAAGATGATCGGCGGCAACGATCGATAGAGAAGATCCGGCAACCTCCGAAGGGACCGGGCCTCGCACGGGCGGGGCCGGAAATGATCGAAAGATGTGGCCAGGAAATGCGCGAGAACATCGCGAAATGGCGCGCCATTCCGAATAAAACTGCGAACTCTTATATAATTGATATTGCTATATAATTCAAAGCCATGGCCTGCTCGTCGAAGGGCCCTGGTACGGGTTCTTAGACAGTTCGGGTCGAGGAAAAGTTGCTCCTCGATACGGTCGCCACGCATCTTGTCGGTCCGATCCGCGAAACGGGCGCGCTGGTGGAGCACCTCAAGGACAAGGAGGACGCCGTCATTGCCTACACGAGTTCGGTGCTCGGCTTCGTTCCAATGGCGGTGACCGCCGTCTCTTCGGCGACCAAGGCCGCGATCCACTCCTATGCACTATCGGGTGGCCTGCTATGATTCACATCGGGAATCAGCCCCTGCAGGCGCTGACCGCCGAAACCCGTTCCCATCGGTCGTGCTGTTGATATTCCTGCTCTGCCGCCGGTCGCTTCATGAACAAAGATTACGAGTTTGACGACGAGATTCCGTTTGAGCCAGGCTACGGTCCAAACAGTGACGGGTGGTTCACCACGGAAAAACTACTTATGGACCGGTCGCATGGAAGACCCGGCGTTGAGGGACTAGACCGGCACGCAGAATTTGCCGTTTACGACCTTCTCTATGTCGGCATTGCCAAAACCGGCGACAGCTTTGATCGTGTCATCGCAAAAGGGCATCACGCCAGAGCCGAAATCTTGGCCAATGAGCCGCAGCGATATCCGGGAGCACGAGTCTCGGACGAAACCTACCTGTTTTTGTTTCGGACAAATTCACTCGTTATGCAGACGTTCGAACCGGAACACGATTTCGACGATGACGACTTCTCTGGTCAGCTTGAGAGAAAGAGAGTCGTGGCGGACGCTGAGAAAGCATTCGTGAGCCTTTTGAAGCCCGGATACAATAAAGTTCAGTTCGCTAATTATCCAAAGGGCACGGACGGTTTGTACGGTGCCGGTTTCGCCCGATATGGTTACCTGATTAACGAGGACGTTAGGTTCAATACGCCGCACGGAAGAGTCCGCGGCGCTCGCGATCGGGGTGGCTCCATTTCGAACAGCGCGGATTTCATCCTTGTCGATGGCGACGACGTTCGCTTATACATTTCAGGCGCCGATTTCCCGGCCACGCCGTGGAGGACGCGGGAAGCCCCTAAGGTGTGAGGCCACTAGCAAACCTCGCTTCCCAGAAATCATACTTTCGTCCATTCTCCATAGATGCTATTGTTTCTCGCCTCTGTTATTGAGCAGCTTGATCTCGCTTTGGAGCACATCTCCAAGGGCGACATTCATAATGCACGCTTTGGCCTAATGCTTACCGACAACGCGGTGGAGCTGGTCCTGCACCAGATCGCAAAAGACAAGGTGTCTGACATCAAAATGTATTCGTGGCGTCGCGAGGAATACCCGCATCAAGCCGCGCTAGACAAAGCACTCGGAAGAAACTTTGACGCCAAGGTGAAATTCGCGAAGATCGAAGGCGGCCTGACTGACGAACTGGCGCAGACGATTACGATCATGCATGGGTATCGAAATGAGGTCTATCACCTCGGCCTCAAGCATGAGCCGATTCTTCCAGCGCTCGCGCTTTTCTATTTCGATGTGACCTGCGCTTATCTCGGCACATACAAATCGCGCGGTCTAGGCTGGGGTTCAAACCAGCGGCTCCCCGAACGGGCAAAGAAGTATTTTCGCAGAGATACATTCTTTCCCGGCGGGTTCGACGATTTCTCGAATGGATGCGAGGCGCTGCGTAAAGCTTGCAATCACGACCCGCTCCACACAATCGCAATTCTTGCCGACGAGATGGACCAGATTATCTCGCAGCAGGATACCTGCATCGATATCATTGCTGACGGAGTCTACAAGGGACAAGAAACGACACGGGACGGTGCCGTGCTTGATACGCAGGCATGGCGTCTCGCATTTTCAAAAGAGGGCAAGGAGTTCGCATTCAATAGCGGCTGGACCGGCAATATGCTCCAGCTCGTTGAATGGCTGAAAACCAACTTTCCTCACAAATTCAGATCCGACCCGATCCCGTCATGGGAAGCGCAGGCGGCGCGGTTGCGCGCCAAAAAGAACCCGCACATTGCCCTGTCGAACTATCAATCCTTCATGGCGTCAACTGACGATATCCGCGAGTCGATTGAAGAATCCGCAGCGGCAGCTGAACGGGAAATCGACATGCTTATCGACCGCGCGCGCGGAAAGTGATCTCATGAGGCTACGGAGCTTAATGCGTTTTGCCGCGCGCTTTAGCCGACGGAAGGCACTGGCGTGGATGATAAAGCGCCTCGCTCTCAATGGGCGGCGTCCACTTCGCGAGGATAATCACGGTTCTCAACGCTACTCCTCACTCTTCTCAACTTGGCCTTCGTAGGACATGGAAATTGTACGAGTTCGCGGTTCTATTCTGAGTGGTGGCAATTTGGCGCGCCATTCAGAATAAAACGCGAACTTAGCTGAAGCGGCCTTCCATGGCATCTGGTAAGGGACCGCCAGTGGCCCAATCAAGCAACTCTACGGTGTGAACTATCGGAATAGCCGTCCCGGCGCCGATCTGTGTAATGCACCCAAGATTGCCGCTCGCGATGATGTGCGGCTTGATCTTTTCGATATTCGCCACCTTGCGTAACCGGAGCCGGTCTGCGATCTCGGGCTGCAGAATATTGTAGGTCCCAGCAGAGCCGCAACAGATGTGGCTTTCAGGCACGTCCCTAACGACAAATCCCATCTGCGTCAGAAGTGATTTCGGCTGATCCGCGATGCGTTGACCGTGCTGCATCGAGCACGCCGAATGATACGCGACGATCTGACCCGTAGTCCTAACGGGCCCCTGAAGCTGAAGTTTATAGAGATACTCCGAGATATCCTGTGCGAGTGCGGAAATGCGCGCAGCCTTGCGAGCATATGCCTTGTCCTCGCGAAGCATGAATCCATAATCCTTGACAGTCGTTCCGCAGCCGGACGCCGTGACGATGATGGCATCAAGACCGCCCTCATCAAGCTCCCGTGTCCAGGCATCAACGTTGCGTCGGGCTGCCTCCAGCGCCGATTCCTCGTAACCCATATGATGCACGAGAGCTCCGCAACACCCCTCGCCGCGGGGACTTGTCACCTCGATCCCGTGACGATTCAACAGCCGGATCGCGGCGTCGTTGATGTTCGGATCGATGACTTGCTGGGCGCAACCCGTCAATATTGTGACCCTGCCGCGCCTGCCCTGCAAAACCGATCCCTGAGGAGCGAACCTTCGCAGTTTCAGAACCGGAGCGAGATCGACCATAGCAGCGAGTCGTGCGCCTCCCGGGAGTCGGGCGATCCATTTCCTCATCGGCCTGACCGCGACAGCCGACAACAGCGCCAATCTCAGTCGTTTCGGATATGGCAGCACCGACGCCAACATGCTCCTCAGAACACGATCGACCAAGGGGCGCTTGTAGGTCTTCGCAATGTGCGTCCGCGCATGGTCCACGAGATGCATATAGTTTACACCGGATGGACAGGTGGTCATGCATGAGAGACAGGACAGGCAGCGATCCACATGCATGACGACCTTCTCGCTCGCCGGTTTCTCATTCTCGAGCATATCCTTGATGAGATAGATTCGTCCGCGCGGACTGTCGAGCTCGTCTCCCAACAGCAGGTAGGTCGGGCACGTGGCAGTACAAAACCCGCAATGGACGCAGGCGCGAAGAATCTTCTCCGACTCGATCATGTGCGGATCGAGGAGCGCTGTCAGCGAGAAGTTCGTTTGCATAGAATTCCGATCTGCGCTTCAAATACCGGAGTACATTTTTCCGAAATTCAGGATACGGTCAGGGTCAAACGCAAACTTGATCCTTCGGGTCAGGTCTGCGAGCGAAGGCGGAAGCGGCTCGAATATATCGACCTTGCTTCGAACCTGCGGCGGTGCGCGCAGAAGCGTCGCGTGACCATTGAGGCCGCGCATTGCATCCCGGATCACCTTGGACCCCGCATCTTCCGACGCGTTGACAGCGAGCCAGACCAAGCCGCCTCCCCAATCATAGAAATGCCGCGTATCAAGTACCCGCCCAATGTGAGCAACGATACCCGATGCTTTCGAGGGAGCCAGCGAGAGTCGCCATATCGCACTCTCCGCTGGATCAGCCAGCCACCGCGCATCCCGCACATCAGACCAAATATCTGTGCCCACCTCTTCCTCTAGAAGATCGGCCTTTCCATATGGTCCCAAAAGCTTGGCAAGCTCGCCGCAACCATACGCCACGGAAGGCGCGAACCCTTCAATACGGACGATGGTCAAGGGTTCTGACATCACACCCTTCGGCAGATGCGCAGCAGCGGAGACGGAAAATGGAGACCCTAAAGCCGTCGTCAATGCGGCGATTGCCGTCGCATCATTCAACCCGCGCAGCGCCAGCGAAGACGCACATTCCGGTTTTGGCAGAACCTTGAAAATAACCTCGCTGAACACACCGAGCGTTCCCCACGCTCCGCAATTGAGCTTTACCAGGTCGAGACCGGTGACGTTCTTCATGACTCGTCCGCCCGATTTCACGACATCACCGCGGCCGTTTACCAGCCGGATGCCAATCAGACTGTCACGGCAGGCTCCCGCCATGATCCGCCGCGGTCCTGAAACGTTTCCTGCTGCGATTCCTCCGATCGTCGGCTCATGGCGCCCGCCGAAAATCGGCCGATAGTCCATCGGCTCGAACGGCAGCATTTGATTCTGTGTTGCAAGCGTCTGATTGATCTCGGACAGTGGTGTTCCGGGAAGAGCCCCGATCACCAACTCCGTTGGCTCATAGAGCGATATTCCCTGCATACGCTGTGTCGTAACAGACATCGCATATCCATTCGGCCGGCCTATACCTGACTTGCTGCCAGCGCCACTGACAATCAACGGCATTTTTGCCGCCGCTGCCATTTTGATCGATTCTGACAGGTTCTTTTCGTCGCGCGGTTTCAGATCTCCTGACATCGCCAAATTCGCCTAATGTTACGTTTGATTTCGGCAGTCAAAGGGGAACACCTTGTCTGTATTCAGCAGCCATTTTGAATCGAATGCTGCACGCAAGCGAAGCTGCTGAGAAAGATCGATCTCACTGAACTGGCAGCGCATCAGGTCGCGCTTCTCGATACCAACCCCGTGTTCGCCGGTGAGACAGCCACCGACTTCAACGCACAGCTTGAGAATATCGTTGCCCGCCGCCTCCGCTTTCGACTGCTCCGCCGGATCGTTAGCGTTATAAAGGATGAGCGGATGCATATTTCCGTCGCCCGCATGGAAGACGTTAGCCACACGCAGTCCATAGCGTTTCACGATCTCGCCGATTTGCGACAGCACGTAGGCGAGTTTGCCCGTCGGCACGGTTCCATCCATGCACAGGTAATCCGCAACGCGCCCAGTCGCACCAAAGGCGGACTTCCGTCCCTTCCAGATCGCCGCGGTTTCAATCGCAGACTTGCTCTCCCGGACCGTCTGCACGCCATTGGCTCGTGCAATGGAGATAATCCGGTCGAGCATAGCGTCCATTTCCGCTTTCGAGCCCTCCACTTCGATGATCAGAAGAGCTTCCGCATCGAGAGGATACCCGGCCTTGGAAAAGGCCTCGCATATCTCGATCGCAGCCTTGTCCATATATTCGATCGCGACCGGAATGATTCCTGCCGCGATAATTTCTGCAACGGTATTGCCCGCTCCATCGGATGAGGGAAATCCAAACAGAACGGGACGCGCGGCCTCGGCCGATCTCAGTATCCGGACAGTAGCTTCGGTCACGATCCCGAGCTGACCTTCAGATCCGACCACAACACCCAGCAGGTCCAGTCCACCGCTATCGAGACTGTTTCCACCCAGGTCGAGGATCGTGCCATCGATCAGGACCAATCTGACGCCGAGAATATTGTTTGTCGTAACACCGTATTTCAGGCAATGCGCACCGCCCGAATTATTCGCGATGTTGCCACCGATGGTACATGCGAGCTGAGATGACGGGTCTGGCGCGTAGAAGAAGCCTCTATCCGACACTGCAGAAGTTATGCTCAGGTTGGTGACGCCCGCTTCGACCCGAATGAAACGGTCATCGTAGTTGATCTCGAGCACGCGGCTCATTCTTGAAAGCCCAAGAACAACAGCATCTTCGGTCGGTATTGCTCCTCCCGCAAGTGAGGTGCCCGCGCCGCGCGGCACGACCTTCACGCCAGTATCATGGCAAAACTTGAGAACAGCACTTACTTCATCCGTCGATGTCGGCAACACAACGGCCAGCGGCATCTTGCGATAGGCGGCGAGCGCGTCGGTCTCGTATGCCCTGCATCCGTCTCTATCCGTGATAAGGCCATCGGACGAAACTAAGCTTGTCAGATGTTTCACGATTGCACTGCGACGAGCGAGAATTTCCTTGTCTGGCTCGGAGAACATGGTCGCGCTCAAGCGCACCTCCTACATCGAAACACTTCAGCTGCGCACTTCAAGGTTAGGCATGGATCCACCGACATCATGCAACAACACAAAGCTCATGATTGCGGCGCCCGCTCCAACCTCTAACCAAGAGCTGCGACGCGCTCCGGATGTCCGGACCATCGCCATGCGAGCGTTGGCCTGGAAACTCCCAGCATCATTCCGTTGAGTGCGCCAGGATGAAGCCATATCTGTTCGGGCTCCCGGCCTTCCTGTTGCTTTTCCCTCGGATCCAGCGTCAGGCCTGCGCCATCCGCTCTTGCTGCCCGCTCAATGCTGCCGACTTCACGGCTCTCGGCGTATGCCATATAGAATGACGCGCGCTCACGCTCATAATATCGACCCATCGTCTTGGTCATATCGGTTGGGGTGATGACTTCGAATCTATCGAGACGATCCGGCGAAAAGAGAGTGAGAACGCCGGTATATCCGAAGAGATCCGACTTGATCGTGACAAAATTCTCTTTGTTCAATCCGAACACACGCGCAATGTAGTTCACAGCAGCAGATTGATCCGCCGCCAGCAATGTGACTTCGTAAAGAAAATCCAGCTTTCCTGCCGGTTTCACATCCCGTGAAGGCGAGATCACAAAGTGCACGGGGCTACCTTCGATCTCGATGCGGATGAAATCCTGGCCACCTTCGTGGATATGCTGAGCACCCGCCTGGGTGGCATTGCTCACGAGGGTGGACATATCCAATGACGTCGCACCAGCGCCGAAGACATGAGACCGGCCGCGCCGGATCAATTCCTGCTCCACAATCCCGGTGCCATCCGGCTCCAGAAGTTCGACTTCGCCGGTTCCTACGCGCAGCGTAGTCCTTCTGGCCCGAAGCGCCTTGATAGAGTCCGACGAGACCTCCTCGGCGCCCAATCTACGGCGCCAAGTTTCCGCGACACCCTTGGCGTCTCGCGTCGCGATCTGCACGCGATCAATCGTCGTCAGCATCCCGATAAAGCCCTTGTTGGCATTCCAACGCGAAGCACAACTGCTTTCAGTCGTGGTCTAGCGCGTTCGTTGTGCATCGACCCGATGAGTAGCTCGCGGTCACAATGGTCTGGAAGACCATTTCTCCGTTTTCACACCTTCGCGCCGAACATGTTCTTCCAGGATTCCGTGCCCGGTTTTGCTTCCCACTTTTTCGTGTCGGACATAACAGCCAGCCCCTCCTGCACCGCCGGACGAACCTTGATGGCGTCGAACCAGCGCTTGAGATTGGGATACGTCTCAAGCTCCTGTCCCTGCCATCGGTAGGGACGAATCCAGGGGAAGGTCGCAATATCCGCGATCGAGTAGTCGCCGGCGAGATATTCGCGGTCTGCCAGGCGGCGATCGATCACGCCATACAGTCTGGCGGCCTCTTTCGTGTAACGCTCCACGGCATAAGGAATCTGCTCTGGTGCGTAGCGCCGAAAATGATGAGCTTGGCCGAGCATAGGGCCGGCACCGCCCATCTGAAACATCAGCCATTGAATGACTTCCATCCGCGCCCGCGGGTCGGATGGCAGCAGCTTGCCGGTCTTTTCAGCAAGGTACAGAAGAATGGCTCCCGACTCGAAAACCGACAGCGGCTTCCCGTCCGGACCATCGTGATCGACAATCGCCGGGATCTTGTTGTTCGGGCTGATCTTGAGAAACTCCGCGCCGAATTGATCGCCCTTGGTGATGTCAATCGGCAGAACCCGATAATGCAGGCCGAGTTCGGCCAGCATTATCGTGATTTTGTATCCATTCGGCGTGGTCCAAAAGTAGAGATCAATCATGTACCAACTTCCCGTGAAACAGCCGAATGGATAGTGTTACGCGAACTTAAGCCTTCGGCTTGTCGAACAGAATGCCCGGGTTGAGGACCCAGTTCGGATCGACCTCGCGCTTGCTGGCCTGCATCATCCGGATGAAGCCCGGATCAATTTCCTTGTCATACCAAGGACGGAAACTGCGTCCGACGGCATGATGGTGCGTAATGGTGGCGCCGAGTTCCAGAAGGGCGTCGGAAGCAACCTTGTTCAATGCTGCATAGTGCTCGATGTTCTTCTCGTGAGAAGACGGAGCCATGATTGAGTAGTACGGCGCCGGCCCATCCGGATAAAGGAACGAGAACCGACGGCAGACAATGCCACCACCGCAAATCTTCTTCTCCGCCTCAGCCACCCGTCGCATGACTTCGGTGTCGAGCGCTTCGAACTTGTCCCACGTATAGGCCGTTTCGAAGGTGAAGCTGACGATACCCATCGCCGCACGAACGTGCATGAGATAAGGCAGATAGCGGAACTGGTTACGCCAGCTGCCCTGCGCGCCCGAGCGGCTGGTTTCGAGAGCATCGGTGCCCGTGCCAGCTTTCTGCTTCACCGTGCCGCCGTAGTCCCGGCAGATTTCCAGAGAACGATCCAGCCATGCATCGACCGGATGATCAGCTGACTCATAACCGATCAGCAGCATCGATTCCGTGCCATCGCCGGCCCCATAGAAGAACGCGTCCTTCTCATCGAGGTAGCGGCAGTTTGCGGGATAAAGACCGGCCTGGGTGATCTGCCGAACGGCCTTCGCACCCTCGTAGAAGGTCTTGAATGAAACCGAGGCGTTGGCGCGGAACTTCACCCGACCCTGCAGACGCATCCACGCCTCGGTGATGATGCCAAGCGTACCCTCCGATCCGATGAAGGCGCGATCGGGGCTCGGACCGGCGCCAGAGGCCGGCAGCCGGCGGTTTGTGATCGTGCCGGTCGGCGTGACGACGCGCAGGCTTTCCACCATGTCGTCGATATGCGTCAGATGCGTCGCATAGTGACCGGACGAACGTGTCGCGATCCATCCGCCGAGGGTCGAGAATTCCCAAGACTGCGGAATGTGGCGCAGCGTGAAACCATGCGGCTTCAACTGCTCCTCGAGCGAAGGACCGAACGTGCCGCCCTGGATACGGGCCGCGCGCGAAGTCGGATCGACTTCCAGAACGCGATTGAGATTCTCGAGGTCGATCGTGACCACGCCCTTGTAGCTGCTATCATCCGGCGGATTGATGCCGCCCGTGACGCTCGATCCGCCACCGAAAGGCACGGCCGCGTAGCCATTTTCACCACACCAGTCGAGAACGGCCGCAATGTCCTTCTCGTCGCGAGGATAGGCCACGACATCTGGCGGATTCGGATATTTGCGCTTGTAGATCATGGCCAGGTCGCGGAAGCTCTTGCCGTAGGTGTGAGCAACACGATCCCATTTTTCCGTCGTGCAGAAGCTTGCAAGCGAAGCCGGCGGCTTGATACGCGGGGCACGGATCTCAATCTCGTCAAGGGTTGGATCCGAGAGAATTGTGAAGTCGCTCATGCCGAGGCGCTTCGCAACGCGCTCGTGCATCGATTTCACTTCGGACTCAGGGATGTCCTGGCCTTCGTAACCCCAGCTCCAGAACTTCCTTCGCTGCCCTTTTGGCATATTCATGGGTGCATTCATTGCCTCGCTCCTTGCTCCTTGCTCGTGTTGAACCGGAAAGCCAGCCCGACCTGATTCATCTGTCCCGACAGTCGGGAGAGAAATCTTCGGTAACATACTGGTCCTTCCAAATTGGTATTACCAGTAAGCGCCTAGCTATGCGCTTTGTCAAGCGCATCTTCAAGCGCTAATCGAGAATTTCTTCATGGCCCAAGGCGCTCATTGCAACGTCCGGACGTACTCAAGCGAGCCCGTAGGCGAGCGCAAAGGATTTTCAGAATTTTGATTTCGCGAGAAAACCTCGCAAAGCCAGGCGAGGACTACGTGACCTAGCCGTTCATTTGGGTGACGAACTTGGTGTTCAAGTAGGCCTCCATGGCCTCTGTTCCACCCTCGGAGCCGTAACCGGAATCCTTGATGCCCCCAAACGGGGTTTCAGGCAGCGCAAGACCATGATGGTTTATTGACATCATTCCGCATTCCACCCCTGTGCTGATGGCACCAATGACGGCCGCCGATTTGGTGTAGGCATAGGCAGCAAGGCCAAATGGAAGACGATTTGCCTCCGCTATTGCTTCATCGAGATCAGAGAAAGCGCTTATCGGAGCGACGGGGCCGAACGGCTCCTCGTTCATGATGCGCGCGTTAAGCGGCACGTCCGTGAGAACTGTCGGCTCGAAGAAGAATCCCTCGTTCCCAATTCGCTTTCCGCCCGCTCTGACGCGTCCGCCGCGCGAGGTGGCGTCGGCGATCAAGGCCTCCATCGCCTCGATACGGCGATGATTGGCCAGCGGGCCCATCTGGCTCGCGGCGTCAAGACCGTCGCCGACAACCAGATTCTTCGCCGCCGATGTGAAGTGATCGACGAACTCCTCGTAGACGCTTTTGTGCACGATGAAACGCGTGGGCGAGACGCAGACCTGGCCGGCGTTCCTGAACTTCGCTGCGGACAGTAGTCTGGCCGCCTCCTTCACGTCCGCATCGCCAAACACGAGCGCCGGTGCGTGCCCTCCCAATTCCATCGTCGCACGCTTCATATGGCTTCCCGCCAGAGCAGCGAGTTGCTTGCCTACCTGGGTCGAGCCCGTGAAGGAAATCTTGCGAATGAGCGGGTGGGCGATCAGATACGAAGACACCTCAGCAGGCACGCCGAAGACCAGATTGAGCACGCCCGGTGGCAGACCGACATCGGCGTAGGCCTGAACCAGTGCAGCGCAACTGGCGGGAGTTTCCTCGGGTCCCTTGAGAATCACGGAGCAGCCGGCCGCGATTGCGGCAGAGATCTTGCGGACAGCCTGATTGATCGGAAAATTCCACGGCGTGAACGCAGCCACTGGCCCGACCGGCTCCTTGATCGCGATTTGCTGCACTGCTCCGGACCGCGAAGGAATAGTGCGGCCGTAAGATCGGCGAGCCTCCTCGGCAAACCAGTCAATGATGTCCGCGCCTAGCAGCACCTCCAGCTTCGCTTCCGCCAGGGGCTTTCCCTGCTCGAGCGTGAGAATGCGAGCGATTTCACCGGCCCGCTCGCGCAGTTTTTCGGCAGCCGACCGCATAAGCTTGTAGCGGTCGAACGCCGACGTCTTGCGCCATATACTGAAGCCGCGTGATGCGGAATCCAACGCGCGATCAAGGTCGTCGACAGAAGCGTGCGGGACATTCCCGATCGCAAGCCCGGTCGCCGGATTTAGCACAGCCTCGGACTTACCTCGCGATCCGTCGCACCAAGTCCCGTCGATGAACATTTTGATGGCCGGATAGGTCTGTTCCTGCTTCATGGCGATGTCCATTGGCTTCGATGAGGATTGAATAATTTGGAATGACTAGACAGAAAGTGCCGATGTTTCGGCATACTTCTTCAAGTCATGCTTTCTGATCTTGCCGTTTGGCGCGACCGGCAGCTGCTGCATCACGATGATCTGCTGGGGCTTCTTGTATCTGGCCAACTGTCCCTCGAGGAACGTGAACAGGTCGCTGGTCTCGACGGAACCTCCAGGAACCGGCTCCACAAAGGCTATGATCTCCTCATTGCCCTCAACCGATCGCCCGACGACCGCAGAGTTGAGAACCGTCGGATGCGCGTTGAGAACTGCTTCGATCTCAGGCGGGTACACATTGAACCCAGAGCGAATGATCAATTCCTTTGATCGGCCTTGTACGATCAATTCGCCGCTCGTACTGCGGCTGACAATATCGCCGGTCTTCAAATAGCCCTGCTCATCGATAGCCCCCGCAGTAAGCTCCGGCTGGCCATAATAGCCAAGCATCACATTTGGTCCTCGCACGAGAAGTTCTCCCGGCAAGCCCTCTTCAACCTCATGACCGTCCGCTCCGACAATCTTGATCTCGACTCCTGGGATCGGGGGACCAATGTTGACTTCGTCGCTACCCATTGCGTACTGCGTCCGGCTGATCGTGGGCGACGTTTCGGTGAGACCATAACCATTGTGGAGAACCACCCCGAACACGCGCTCGACGTTCTGTCGCAATGAAAGGTCCAGCGGAGCGGTGCCAGTATAAACATATCGGAGCCTGTTCGATGTGAGCTGAAGACCAGCCTGGTCGACGTGAGCGACGATACGCGCCAGCAACGCGGGCACGGCAGTAAATATCGTAAGAGTCTTGCTCACGACGGCTTCGATTGCTTGCGTGAGCGAGAATCTTGGCATGATTTTCAGATGCGCGCCTGCGAACAGCATGCCCTGCATGAGCGTCAGTCCATACGAATGGGAAATCGGCATCACGCACAGCGAGACGTCGTCCGAACGAATTGTATCAGTCCTTTTGCCGCGACACGCGACAAACGCGAGACTGCGATGACTAAGCATCACTCCCTTTGGGCGCCCGGTGGTGCCCGTCGTATAGATAACAACGGCGACCTGCCGGGAGGGATCCCGGTAAACCCTCTCCGCAACCGAACCCGCATCAAGCTTTCCGACTTTAACCCCGCCGATTCCGGTGAACGACTCGATGTCTGCGTCGCGGCGACAAGCATGTGCATCTGCGTCAGATGAAATAGCATGCGTATAGAACACACGCCGCGGTTGGCAGTCGCGCTCGATCAAATCCAGTTCATGCTGGCTGAGTCGTGCATTTGTGACGACCGCCCAGGCGTCAAGCCGACTCGACGCATACAGCAATACGATCGCTGCGATTGAATTTTCACACACGATCATGACCCGGTCGCCCGGACGAATACCGAGCCGGCTCATTTCAACGGCGGCAAGCTCGACCGCATCGATCAGGCGGCGATAAGACCAATCGACGCCATGCTCATCCGTAAACGCGATCCGAGAAGCATCCCCCTTTGCGCCCTCGTCGAGTATCCCGTGAATGCGAGCCGGCAAGTTTGATATCAAATCCATTTCCATCAACCTATCTCTGGGACACCTGCTGAAGTCAGCGTCCCCGCATCTGCGTGGCAGTGAAGACCAGCCGCGCTGGACGCAGCCGCTTCACCGAGCCAGCAACCACTTATTGGCCAGACCAATTTGGTCTGCTCAATTGCATGCTGTCAAGGCGTATTTCGCTGGCCGCGCGCGGCCCGCCGGATCTGTCGCCCAAGGCACTTCGGATGACGATAGATTCTGGTTATTCCGCCGCCTCGCGGACGTGACGCTGGGTCGGCGCTCGCATGGTCACGAGTTCCTCGGCAGAGGTGGGATGTAGCGCCATGGTGGCATCGAAGTCGGCCTTAGTCGCTTTCATCTTGATCGAGATAGCGACAGCCTGAACGATCTCGGCAGCGTCCGGACCGACGATGTGGCAGCCGAGAACACGGTCGGATATTCCATCGACGATCAGCTTCATCAGGACGCGACTTTGGCTCCCCGACAGCGTTGCCTTGATCGGCCTGAAATCGGTCTTGTAAATATCGACGTGGGTGAATTGCGCTCTCGCCTCGGCTTCGGTCAGTCCGACCATTCCGACCTGCGGCTGCGAGAACACCGCGGTAGAAATCGAGGCATGATCGACGCGTGCCGGCCGCTTGCCAAACACAGTGTCGGCGAAGGCATGCCCTTCGCGAATCGCAACTGGCGTCAGATTGATGCGGTGGGTGACGTCGCCCACCGCATAGATATGCGGCACGTTGGTTTGCGAGAAGCCGTCGACGGCAATGCCGCCGTTGGCCGGATTGAGCGCCACGCCTGCCTTTTCAAGCCCAAGACCGTTGACGTTGGGGTGACGGCCGATGGCAAACAGTACCTGATCAGCGGCAATACTTGAACCTCGAGACAGATGCGCGGTGAAGACCTCATTATGCTTCTCGACCTTGTCCACCGTGCAGCCTGTGAGAACGGTAATACCCGCCTTCTCAACTTCGCCACGCACATGCGCGCGGACATCCTCGTCAAACCCCCGCAAGATGTTATCGCCGCGATAAACCAGTGTGACGTCTGCGCCGAGACCGGCGAAGATGCAGGCGCACTCGAGCGCGATGTAGCCACCGCCCTGGATCACGATACGCTTCGGAAATGCCGGCAGGTGGAAGATTTCGTCTGACGAGATTACATGCTGGATGCCGGGGATCGCCGCACCATGACTCGGCGTGCTTCCGGTGGCGATCAGGATGTACTTCGCCCGCACCGTTTCGCCGGTCGACAGACGCAGCGTATGCGCATCCTCGAACACCGCGCGCGCCTTGACCACTCGCGCGCCGGCCTTCTCCGCATTGCCGGCGTAAGCCGCCTCGAGCCGGGCGATCTCCTTGTCCTTGTTGGCGACCAGCGTCGGCCAGTCGAACGTTGCCGGCGGGATGCTCCATCCGAAACCCGCGGCGTCCTTGATTTCCTCGTGGACATGCGAGGCATAGACGAACAGCTTCTTCGGCACGCAGCCGCGGATCACGCAAGTGCCGCCCATGCGATACTCTTCGGCAAGCATGACCCTGGCGCCGTAATTGGCCGCGATCCGCGCGGCGCGGACGCCGCCCGAACCCCCGCCGATCACAAACAGGTCGACGTCGTAATCAGTTTTGACGACCAGCACGTTTTCGAATTGTCCGGAGGGTTCCAAGTACTTCAAAATTTTCAACCTGATACGAAAGAACTATACGCAGAATGTCGTCATTCCAGCGCTCACCCTTTTAGGTCTTACCAATTTGGTATACCATACTTACATGCCCCTTACGCCGGAATCAAGCGAGCGGCCCTGCGAAGACCGATTTAGGGCGAGAGGGTATCCTGGCGGCGGCGCCCGTACCGGTGCGTAAAGCACCTGTAATATCATCGCCTGTCGAAATAGAGTGAACATCACTCAGATTCGTGGCTATTGGCATGTGCCCGGGCGCGCAACGGCTTAGCAGACGAGCTTTCCCCGGACGCAGGCTAGAAAGAGTAGATACAAATGACCGAACGAAATCGAACCGAACAGCCTGAGCCTCCCTCGAACGCCATCGGAAAAATCCTTTCGTTCATCCGTGAGCGTCGCTATCAGCCCTCAGAACGTCTGCCGTCTGAACGAGACTTCGCGGAGAAGTTCGACACAAGTCGGGGCGCCGTCCGTGAGGCGCTGGCTGCTCTCGAAGCCATGCGCGTCATCGAGAGACGGCCCAACTCGGGCATCTATCTGCGGAACTCGGACGAAAGCAGCATCGAAGCTCTGGTCCTTCACGCCGAGTCCGGCCTTCCATTCCAAGCCAACGAAATCGCCGATGTCTTCGAGGTGCGACGCATGCTCGAAGTGCAAGCCGCCCGGCTGGCCTGCGCCCGCAGGACACCTGACAACATCCGCGATCTTCGCGCGATTCTGAGCGACACCGAGAAGCGCCTTGCCAAGAAGCAGACGATCGAGCGGGAAGATGAGGCATTTCATCTGGCCATCTTCGCTGCCACCAAGAATGACATCCTGCTCCGCGTCGTAAAATCATTCTATGAGCTGTCCAGACAGCGCCGCCGTGTCTATTTCGCTGATCACAGCCGCGGTCGCCGCTCCTATGAAGATCACTGCGAAATCCTCAACGCCATTGAAGGGCGGCGCGTCGGCCACGCAGAACAGAAAATGAATGAACACCTATCCCAGACCATCGAAACCTGGCAGACGCTGTTGGGAGAGCCAAAGATACCTGCAAGACGATAGACTCTCGTCGAAGATCTCATCCGAGCAAACCGTTCAAGTCGATTCCGGCGCGGCGGCGCACAGAACTGATCTCTTGCCCGGACAGGATCTGGAACGTCCCCTACCCTTTAAGGGCGCCTGCCGTAAGTCCTGCGACGAAGTACCGGTAGCAGAACGTAAAGATGACAAACAGCGGCAGCGCTATGAGGGATGCGCCGGCAAGGATCTCGCCCCAACGCAGATCCTGCGCTCCCAGCATTGATGCCAATGCTACAGGAAGCGTCTTGTTCTGATCGCTCATGATCAGGATGAGCGCGAACACATAGTCCGCCCAGGAAAGCAGGAACGCGAAGATGCCGACCGTAATCAGGCCCGGTGCGGAAAGCGGCAAGACCACCTTGATGAACGCGCCGAACTGCGAGCAGCCGTCGACCATTGCCGCTTCTTCCAGATCAAATGGCATCGACTTGAAGAAGCCCCACAAAAGCCAGACGCCTAACGGGAGTGAGATTGCGAGGTGAGCAATCAGCAGACCCCACAGGCTGTCGGAAAGCCCGAACATACGGAACAAGGCTGACATCGGGATAACCAGCATCAACGGCGGAAACATATAAGCAAACAACATCGAGGCAACCAATGTTGTCTTCCCTCTGAATCGCAGCCGCGTCGCGCCGTAAGCAATGAATGCCGAAAGCGTTGTGGCAACGATGATCGTAGCCATCGCCATCAGGGCGCTGTTGAAAAAATTGGTCGTGTAATTCGTAAGCTCCAGCAGCGATTTATAGGACGAGAGGTCTGGCGGCCAGAACACCAACGACGTGTCCAGAAACAACCGCTGCGGGGCCCGAAGACTGGATACAATCATCCAGTAGATCGGAAAGAACGAGTAGATGCAGATTACAATGACCGCCGCGTAGAGGCCGATGCGCCCGGCAATCTGCTTGATCGGCCTGCTCACAAAACCGGAGAGCTTTTGTTTCGATGCTGGCGTTGGCGCGTCCTGCGGCAAGCTATCGAACCGGGATGTGCTGCGAAGGAGTGCCGCCTGCCGCGGATTGGCAGCAACGACGGAGAGGTGCGAGTTTTGTTGTGTCACTGTCATCGGCCTTGCTTTGCTTCGTCGATGGGAAAGAACCGCAGGTAGATCAGGATAATGGTTGCCAGAAGCGCGAACGAGATTGTCGCCACCGCCGCCCCGCCTCCAAGATCGAACTCCAGAAATGCCCTTCGATAAGCGAGGGTCGGGAGCGTCTCGGTCTGATTCAGCGGGCCTCCCTTGGTCAGCAGCCAGATCACGTCAAACTTGTTGAACATCCAGATGCCTCTCAGCAGAATGACCACGATCAAGACAGATCTGAGGCCCGGCAGCGTGATGTGCCAGAACTGCTTCCAGGCACCGGCGCCGTCGACCCGAGCTGCTTCGTAAAGCTGAACGGGAATGGTTTGCAGGCCAGCCAGAACGCACGTCACCACAAATGGGGTCCATATCCATACGCTGACAAGAACAATCGTTCCCTTCGCGGTTGCCGAGTTGGCGCCCCAATCGAACATGCTGGATCCGAACGACGCCAGTATACTTTTAATCAATCCGTAATTTGGATCGAGCATCCATTGTGCGATGAGGCACGCAACGACTGTCGGAAGAAAGTATGGGACGATCGATAGCGCACGAACGACTGTCTGTCCCACGAACTGACGATTCAGAACGAGTGCAATGCCCACACCGAGCGTGACCTGCAATACGATCGCGGAAATGGAAATCATTATCCCGTTTAACAACGCGTCCCAAAAGTTACTGTCCTCCAGGACGGAGAGATAATTTCCAAATCCAACCCACCGCGGCGGAGCAATAAAGGACTCCGCCGCGTAGAACGAGAGCTTGATGGAGTACAGGAGTGGCCCGCCAACGATCGCGCCGACTATCAAAACGCCCCCGACGAACAAGCCGATGATTCGCCAATCCTGCCTCATAAGGCACCTACCTTTTCGTCAACAAAATTCAGCCAAGCTTCCGGATGCGATTGGCCGCCGCTTTCACGCAATCGACCGATGACATGTTCCTGAGCACCTTGTTCTGCAACATCTCGGGCATGACATTCGAATCGAAGACCTTGCACGGACGCAGATCGATTGAGGGACCGATCAAGTCGACCGACGACAGCCTCACCTTGCTGTCCGGATCGATGAACGATTTCATCTGCATCATTGTTGCCCAATGCTTTTGAATCATGGGGTGCTTCTTCCAGCGCGGATCCTCGTAGATATCCAAGCGCACCGGCTGGAAGTTCATCCAGGCCGAATGCAGCCAGTCGATGTAGTGTTCATCGATGAACCATTTGAGGAACTTGAGCGTCTCCTCGCTCTGCTTGGTCTTGAATACGATGAACCCGTCGAAGGCGAACGGCAGCGCCTTCTGCTTGCCCGTGCTGTCCGGTGCGGCGAAGATGCCATACTTGTCCGCGAGATCTGGATTTCGCGCCTCGAGCGCCTCGACAACACGCCCGGAGTATAGGGTATGTGCGACCTTTCCTGTGACGAAGAGACTCATGAGCTCGGCGTAACCCACCGTGTTCAATCCGGGCGGCATGGTCTTGTAGAGTTCACCGAAAAGATCGAGGAAGCGCCCGGCCCGATCCGCATTTTCGGGAGCATCAAGAACAACGTTCCACTTGTCATCGTAGAACTGCGGGGCTTCCGCGAACAGGTTGCCGAAGCTCGCCCAGTTAGTCGCGCTGTCGCTCGCCAGCGGCATCACGCAACCGCCACGTTCGATATTGCCGTCCTTCGAGACAGTCAGCGCCCGGCAGTTGTCGAGATACTCCGCCCACGTGTTGGGGATCCTGAGGCCCTTCTCCGCGTAAAGATCCTTGCGATAGTAACAGGTCACCAGATTGTAGTCGTAGGGATAGAACCAGTTCTCTCCCTGATACTTCCAGGCACCCATCTGCCCCCAGGAATGCTGCTTCACAAGATCGGTCACCGGAATAAGATGACCGCCGCGGGCATACTGAAGAATGTGGGCGATATAACCTTGGGTGGCCAGGTCATACGGAGTACCCGCATTGATCGCCGCCATGGTCTTTGCATATGCGCCGCTGATCGGCGTCGAATCAACGATGACCTTGACGCCAAACTTGCTCTCATACTCGTTGCACGCGTTTCGCAACACGGTCTGGCTATCGGCCGCAGTTTCATTGTTCAGGAACCGGAGCGTCACCCCGGCTTGAGCATTCACGTACGGAGCCGCCAGGGAGCCCGTCGCTCCAACCGCCGCTCCCGCTGACGTTTTGAGGAAGTCTCGTCGGCTAAAGCCGAAAGATTTACCTTTGGACTTCCATTGATTTGACTCGTGCCTGGTCATGATTGTCCCTCCCTTTGTTAATTTCATTTGATGATTTTGGTTGCCTCAACGTCCTTCCGTTCTCACGCGAAAACATATGCAACCGCTGCGCGGGCAGAATGACGGGGATCTTTTCGCCGGCAGCGAGCACGTCGTCGCGCGCGAACACCGCGCGGAATTTCTGACCGAATATCGTCCCCAGCACATAAGTCTGCGCGCCGATTTGCTCGACGAGACTGACGATCATTTCGATGTCTGATGCCGCCTCAGCACGAATGATATGCTCTGGTCTGATGCCGACAGTGACATCTTTCTCGGTCTCGACAAACTCGCCGTCCGGCAATCCGAGTTGCAGTTCGCCAGAACGAACCTTCAGACCACCACCGTCACGGAGCAGTTCGCCCTCAACCAGATTCATCTCGGGCGAACCGATAAAGGCCGCCACAAACACATTCTCCGGCCGGTCGTAGAGATCCAGCGGCCGTCCGGCTTGCTGGATCCAGCCATCGCGCATGATGACAATCCGGTCACCGAGCGTCATGGCTTCGACCTGGTCGTGAGTCACGAAGATCATCGTGGCTCCGAGCCGAGCATGCAGGGTCGCGATTTCTTCGCGAGTCTTCACGCGCAGCTTGGCGTCGAGGTTGGAAAGAGGCTCATCGAGCAGAAAGACATCGGGGTCTCGGACGAGCGCACGGCCAAGCGCAACCCGCTGCATCTGACCTCCCGACAGCTGCCGCGGCTTCCGCTCGAGCAAAGGATCAAGGCCGAGGCTCGACGCCGCGCTGCGCACGCGACGATCAATCTCGTCTTTCGGTTCTCCGCGCACGCGAAGACCAAATGCCATATTGTCGTAGACGGTCTTCTGCGGATAGAGCGCGTAGTTTTGGAACACCATTGCAATATTGCGATCTTTCGGCGGGAGTGCAGTCACATCCCGCCCGCCGATCATGATCTTGCCCGATGTCACATCATCGAGGCCGGCAAGCATGCGCAACGTGGTCGATTTCCCGCAGCCGGACGGCCCGACAAAAACGACCAGTTCTCCGTCGGCAATATCCAACGAAAAATCCTGCACCGCCCACGGCCCTCGATCTCCGCCAAAGGATTTCGACACATTCTGGAGAGTGACTCGCGCCATACCGCAAACCTCGCTTCGCGTTGCCTCTAGTTATTATTCCCATGCGCCAAACTCAGATCGCATAGCTGTCTTCCAAATTGGACAGACCATTTTGGTCTTCCATACGTCTCCACTTGGCGGCTGTCAAGCAATCTCCACGGTTGGCACCTTCAAACCGCGATCATTGAGCAGAAGCTTTCGCCGGGATCGGTAATCCGGAACTCCGCCAAAGAACCAATCCCAACCTATATTGGTTTGACCAATTTGGTTGATCCAATTATAAATCAATGGAGGGCGCGCGGTTTCTCGGAAATAGATCGCGCCATATGAACTAACAAGGAAGCGACATGGCTGGACCTCTGGTGGGCTACCGAGTGCTCGATCTCTCAAGAATTCTCGCAGGGCCGTGGTTGGGCCAACTTCTTTCCGACCTCGGTGCCGAAGTCTGGAAGATCGAACGTCCCGGCACCGGCGACGACACACGGCAATGGGGTCCCCCGTTCCTGAAGGACGGCGAATCCAACGATACAACCGAAAGCGCCTATTTTCTCAGCGCTAACCGCGGCAAGCATTCGATCTGCATCGATATCGCGACTGAGGAAGGCAGCGCAATCGTGCGCGCGCTGGCGCAGCAAGCCGACATCGTGATTGAGAACTACAAGGTCGGCGACATGTCCCGATACGGGCTGGACTATGAGTCACTGCGAAAGCTGAAACCCGATATCATTTACTGCTCTATCACCGGCTACGGCCAGACCGGCCCGATGAAGGATGTTGCGGGATATGACATGGCCATTCAGGCAACCGGCGGCCTGATGAGCATCACGGGTGAAAGCGACGATATGCCGGGCGGAGGCCCCCAGAAAGTTGGCGTTCCGATCGTCGACATTCTCACCGGCATGTACAGTGCAACCGGCGTCATTTCAGCGTTGCTGCACCGCGAGCGCACCGGCGAGGGCCAACACATCGACATGGCTCTGCTCGATGTTCAGGTTTCGGTACTTGCCAACCAGAACATGAATTATCTCACGACGGGAACTCCACCCAAACGCTCCGGTAATGCGCATCCGAATATCGTTCCTTATCAGGTGTTCAAGACAAAGGACGGCTCATTTGTGCTGGCCGTCGGAAACGATCAGCAGTTCAGGAAATTCTGTGCAGCAGCGGGATTGACGGAATTGGCCGCCGACATCCGCTTTCTCACGAACACAGATCGGCTTCACAATCGCGACCAGCTTATTCCACTTCTGGATGTGCATATGGCAAAGCAGACGACACACCACTGGATATCAGCATTTGAGCCAGTCGGAGTTCCTTGCGCGCCGATCAACCGGCTTGACCAGGTGTTTGCTCATCCGCAGGTGATCCATCGAGAACTGCAGATCAATCTGCCTCATCCTTCCGGCGCGATCGCGCCTCTCGTCGGCAACCCGATCAAGTTTTCGAAAACGAAGATCGAGTATTCGAAGAGTCCGCCGCTGCGGGGCGAAGACACGGAACATGTCCTCAAGACCGTACTCAAATTTGATCAGGCACAGATTCAGCGCCTGAACGAGAGCCGAATTGTCGATATCGGCACGCATCCAAGGCGCTCCTCGCCAGGACGGCTCGAATAAGCGGGTGCTCGCACTCATAAATGAACACGGCCGACGCACACGGCGGCCGCGCTCATGACATCTGCCTGCAGATCTGGCGGCGGCGTTCTGTGGCAGGCGAAGCTCAGATAAATTCAGACGAATCTCGGCCTACTTAATGACCGAGGGCCCAGACTGCCTTTTGAAATGCTGTTCTCTCCTGGGGAGACATAGTCTTATCCCAATGCTGCGACCCTTTCGGTCCCCATAGAAGAACAAAAACGGCCGACGCGACCAGCGAAGCAGCCAACACGCGAGTGATCATCGAAACACCTCTCTGTTGACGCCCGAACCCCGGCCACTATAATTGGACATACCAAAATGGTACTCCAAATCGACCCAAAAACAACGGCAAAAGTTCGTCACCTGTATCGGAAAGCATCCTGTCCGGCGAGCTATTTGCTTCAAGCACACCAGCCACGTTAGCCAGCCGTGGGCGTTCCCAAGGGGATTCGAAATGAAACTATCCGGATATGACTACATCATCGTCGGCGCGGGATCGGCGGGATGCGTGCTGGCTTCGCGGCTGAGCGAAGATCCAAATGTCAACGTCCTGCTGCTTGAGGCCGGAGCCCCCTCCGCGTCTATCTTCGTCCACATGCCGGCCGGCATTCGCGTGCTCTATACGAGTCCGAAATATAACTGGCAGTTCTGGACCGAGCCTCAGGCAAATCTCAATAATCGAAAGATCTACATCCCACGTGGACGGGTTGTGGGAGGTTCGTCCTCCATCAACTCTATGATTGCGATCCGAGGCAACGCCTGGGACTACGACTCGTGGGCCGCCCAGGATCTACCGTCATGGGGCTACGAAAACCTGCGCCCCTACCTCAGAAAAATCGAGGACGCTACCCTGGTCACAAGGGAGCGCGATCAGGATCGAGGCTACTCTGGCCCTATTCGGCTGTCCTACGGCACTCTGCAACATCCAATTTCGAAAGCGTTTATCGAAAGCGCGGTGTCGGCCGGCTTGCCGGAGAACAACGGCTTCAACGGCCCGTCCCAAGTCGGCGCCGGCTTCTACGAACTCACTATTGCGGAAGGAAGGCGATCCGGAGCCTTCAAATATCTCGATCGAGCGAAGGGACGAAGCAATCTCACTCTCATGGCCAACTGCAGAGTTCGCCGGATAGCCATGGAGGGAACGCGTGCGCGCGGCGTCGTGATCGAGAAGGGAGGACGCGAGGTAACCATCTTGGCAGAGCGCGAGGTATTGCTGACATCCGGAGCCATCGGCTCACCACAGCTGCTGATGCTGTCGGGCATCGGTCCGGCGGATCACCTGCAGTCGCTTGGCATCAAGCCTGTTCTCGATTCTGCTGGCGTCGGAGACAATCTGCAGGACCATCTCGACTGTGCGATCCGCTTGGAGGCATCTCAGCCAGTTACGCTGACGCCGTATCTCGGCTTGATCAAGGGTGGCCTTGCTGGGGCGCAATACATTCTTCGGGGTACAGGCCCTGCAACGTCTCAAGGTGTCGAGGCCGGTGCCTTCTGGGGACCTGACAAGAGTTCGTCGCTGCCAGAGTGGCAAGCTCATCTGATCGTCGCGCTCCGAAATCCACCACCCAACGAACGCATCGCTCATGGCTTCGCGATTCGCGTTTGCCAGCTTCGGCCCAAGAGCCGTGGAACACTGCGATTGCGATCGGCGGATCCATCTGACACTCCCGCTATCGATCCTCGTTTTCTCTCTGACGAGTCGGATTTCGTCAGCATGCAAGAAGGCGTCAGACAGCTGTGCGGAATTATCGACCAGCCTGGTCTGAGCAAATTCGTGAAACGAAAGATCGACATCGATGCGTTTACCAGTGTGGACTCCCGCAAAAAATGGATACGGGAGCGCGCCGAAACGATCTACCATCCTGTTGGCACCTGTCGCATGGGCGAAGACAGCAACGCTGTTGTCGATGGTCAGTTGCGGGTCAGGGGAATAGACAACCTCAGAGTCATCGATGGCTCGATCATGCCGACTGTGATCAGTGGAAATACTAATCTGCCGATCATGGCCATGGCGGAAAAAGCCGCCGAGCTGATTGCAGGCAGCAATGAGACGAGGCAGTTCTTGCCGGACACCAGCAAAATGCAGTCGGCTTGACGCAAAATCCAGGTCGCGCATCGGGTCCGAACATTTCGGAACCGCCGAGTGAAACCACTTTTTGTCGCCCGCAATCATAAGGACGAATCATGACTGAGCGGCTCGAACCGTATTGTGTGGAAGCTTACAACACCGCCAAACTGTCAGAAAACAAGATGCACGATGATTCCGTGGCCCTGAAATACGGTTTCAAAGGGGGACTGGTGCCTGGGGTCGATGTGCTCGCCTACATGATCCACGTTCCGGTTGCGAAATGGGGCCGGACATTTCTCGAGCGAGGATTGATCGAGGCGCGCTTCATCAAGCCGGTCTATGACGGTGAGGTCGTACTGGTTCAAGCCGAGGGGTCCAGCGAGGGGATGGCGCTGACTGTCGAACGCGGGGAGCCAAAAGCCACCGGACGAGCCTCGCTTGCAGCCAGAGCGCCAGTATTTTCGCTCGTCGATTTTAGAAATCAACCAGACTGACCCGGTGTTTCGAGGCTGGTTAATTTCATATTCACCGCTTCCAATCACCTCGAAAACGCCCGATAAAAGAAGCGTGATTCAAGAGGCTACAATCACGTTAACCGTTGTCGAAACTCTGCGAGGACCGGAAGCAAAGATTTGGTCCATAAGGTGGAAAAAAATGACACCATTCCCATTCCGGGCTATGGGACTGGGGGCAGCATGTTATTATCGCCGCGAACCGCGCTTCTATAGATTTCAAACCAGAACTCTTCGTCTTATTTAAGAAACCTTGCAGCGACGCATTTATTTTTCCAGACAAAAAGGAAATCCTCGAGGAAGTTCGAGGTCATCTTAAGAAACCTTAGTGCTGCGAGAAATGATCAACCCGCCAAATAACGCCGTAATAACAATGTTCCGACCGTCGGATGCGTTTTCACTATTTACCTGTCGATAGAACGAGCTCTTAGTCTAGCTGTGACCTGACGGATACTTTGGACCACCTGATCGCGCCGGAGGATGATTTCGCCCGCGAAATCCGGGATCTGAATCACACGGCCAAAATACTGGCGTTGATCGCTTGTCTGATATTCATCCCATGCGCCTGGATATTTGGCCCCCGAATGTCGAAGAAGATCAATGCCATCACGGTTGAGGCAGACCGTCTACAAGGCATGGCTCCGCCGCCGCCAAAGCCAATCGAGTCTTTCATCACGGAGCTGAAGAAGCTGGCCGATACGATCCATCAGGCGCAGCGTACGGTCCCACTCGTTCTCTCGCCTGGCGCCGCGTGAAATCGTACGCACGACAACTCTATATCCACCGAACTTGGCGGATCACCGCTTTTTTCTACCGATGTTTGCGGCTTCACCACCATTGCCGAGAGCGTGGAGCCGGATGCATTGATGCAGCAGGCGTCGGGCTATTTCACGGCGATGACGGACGTCATTCTCGCGCATGGCGGCATTGTCGATAAATTCATCGGGGACGCCGTGATGGCGTTCTGGAACGCGCCGAACCCGGCAAGCCGATCATTGCGAACGCGCCTGCCGTGCAGCACTGCAGGCGAAGGCCGCCAATCAGGCGATCGATCGTCAGTTCGAGACGGAAGGATTGCAGCCCTTCCATACCCGGTTTGAAATTCATTTCGGCGAGCCTGTGGTCGGCAATCTCGGCTCGTCCGAACGGATGAACTACACGGCGCTCGGCAATGTCGTGAACCTTGCAGCCCGGCTGGAAGGCTTGAACAAACAATACTACACTCAGATCGCTCGTTAGCGAGAGCGCGTACGGTACGAACGGATCAAGCATCGCTTCCATTGTCGATTTATCGAGCGGTAATCGCCAAGGGGATGGTTACCGAAACACGCGTGTACGAACTTTTAGAGGAACGACCGAGTGAGACCACCGACGAAGGTCACTCATCGCATCAGTACCGCGCGGCGTGATGTCTGCACGGGAGACATCGCCGAACGGCGCGAAGCCCGATTCCTAGATCGAAGTCAGTTTCGTGGAGATGAAAAATTGCACCAGCACGAATTGAGCTTATAGAGCCAACTTCCCCTCACCAACTTGCCAACGAACCTAATAGATGATGGTGTGGATGACACCCACTTCCCGGCATCAAGTGTGCCAAAATTGTTGCAGAGGCAACAGCAAGGGGAGTCATCCACAATGCATCCTACCACCATCGGTCTCGATCTCGCCAAGCACGTTTTTCAAGTGCATGGCGTTGACGCTGCGGGCAAGCTCACCATCCGCAAGAAGCTCCGGCGATCGGAGCTCGTCGAATTCTTCAAGAAGCTTCCAGCATGCCTGGTCGGTATGGAAGCCTGCGGGACTGCGCATTATTGGGGACGTGAGTTGGCATCACTTGGGCATGATGTACGTCTGATGCCGCCGGCTTACGTGAAGCCTTACGTCAAACGGGGCAAAAACGACGAGGTCGATGCAGAGGCAATCTGTGAGGCCGTCACTAGGCCGACGATGCGGTTCGTCCCGATCAAAAGCGCTGAGCAGCAGTCGATCCTGATGCTGCACCGGACACGCGATTTGTTCGTGCGTCAGCGCACCATGCTGGTCAATTCCTTGCGGGGGCAACTTGCCGAGTTTGGCTTGATTGCGCCACAAGGCATTTGGCGCATCCCCGAACTCCAGGCGCTGGCCCAGGATACCGACAATTCCGTGCTCCCTGATCCTGCTCGAGCCTGCGCTGAATTGATCATGATGCAGATCGAGGACTTGCAAGCGAAGATTAAAACGATCGAGCGAACGCTCATGGCTCGCCACCGTGCGAACGAAATGAGCCTGAGACTCGCAACGATTCCCGGCATTGGCGTGATTACAGCCACCGCAATGGTCGCGACCGTCGTCGACGCCAGCGCGTTTAAGTCCGGGCGTCACTTCGCGGCCTGGATCGGTCTGGTGCCACAACAAAATGGAACTGGCGGCAAAGTCCATCTTGGCAGGATCTCGAAGAAGGGCGAGCCCTACTTGCGACGTCTGCTTGTGCTCGGTGCTACCGCTGTGGTCCGCTACGCCCGCAACAAACCGGATTTTGCTGGATGGGTAAACGCGCTGTTGGCGCGGAGACCAGCGCGCGTCGTGACAGTCGCGGTTGCAAACAAACTTGCGCGCATCGTCTGGGCCATCATGCAACGTGGCGGATCATTCCGGGAAAGATCGTTCGGCATAGCCTAAAAGTGGCTTGGCAATGAAGAGACATGCAATACAGATTTGAGCGCAACGATCACACGAATTGGTAGGAGCGAAGACGACGTAATGGTATCCGGTCGACAAACCGAGGATCACGACACCCCGAACCTGTGCACGGACTTCGAATCCGTCAACGATGATTGGGACCAGATCAGCGGACAGCCATTAAGGCCCGCGGCTCATATGATCCGCACCATGAGGCCGGACAGATGACCGCAACGAACAAATGCTGTAACGTCAAAATAGTTCTTGCCATGTGGGTGTCATCCACAGATGCACAGGTGTGCCAAAATTCCTGATAGTCTTTTGTATGGTAATATGTGTGGTCCTTCTGCGGTCCTTACTGGCCTTCGACTAGCCTAGTCTGGTTGCTGAGTGGAACGTGAGTGGTCTCAGATAGTCAAAAACTCCCGACTTCAACTTGATTCAGAGATTTGTCTGGGTTCTAGCGAGTGCTAACCGCCAAGTGTCCGACCATATCGTCGACATTTGTCAAATTGACTCGATTCTCGGGATAGTTCATTAGGCGCTGCTTCACCTTCCGTGTGGCCCCGTGTGTTCGTTCAATGGCTCGTTAACACGCCTTGGTTAGGCGTGGGCCATGAAGATTGATCTGAAACGTCTGCGATCCGACGTGAAGCGGCTTAAGGCCGACCGGGTCGATTCCCCCATCGGAAAGATCAAGACAGGCGCCACTGAGATAATCCGCAGACATTTCGATGAATTGGAACGGATGCATCACGAAGACGGTGCGTCTTGGACCGAAATAGCGGCAGGCCTTGCAGCGCAGGGCGTCACGCAAGGAGACGGTCAGCCTCTGACGGGCCGGCGTCTGACGGCGTTAATGCACAACATCAGGGTTCGCGCGGAAAAGCTTAGAAGCAAGGGAGCCGTGCGCCGCCCAAGCGAGCATCTTCCCAATCCGAGCCAGAAGCTGGGTAGACGGTCTAGAAAAATGGTCTCGCTTGCCCCTGAAATGAGCCGCGAGCGCGACGCACAGTTGCCGGATCAGGTCATCAGCGAGGAAGAGATCCGCCGTACGGAGCTTTCCAAGCACGCCCATCTCCTTCGAAAGCGCTGATCTGGGCCCGCATCAAACTTTGCACTCCAATTCCTGAGGCCTCCTTTTCCTTTAGACGATCGATCCGCTCACCGGAGCCCGCGCGCAACCACAACACTGCGTCGGGCGGAGGTGGGTTTGTCGATTGTCCAGTTTAGGAGAAGTCAGGTGACACGTATCTTGTTGATTGCCCAGGAAACCGGCGGTGTCGGTAAATCCACCCTTGCCCGCGGGATCGCAGAGGCTATCCCCGATGCGCCGGTCATCGAAATCGAGTCGACGCAGCGCATTCTCGAATACGACCACGGCAAAGCCGAGGGGCATAAGCGTGTTGCTCATTTTCCGGTGCGCGCCGATCGTGCTTCGATCGACCGGACCGGCGGTCAGGCTGCACGCGCCGAGTTTGACGCTGTCATCAATGCGATGGTTGGCGTCATCATGCCCTCGATCATCGATATTGGCGCCAATACGGCAGGCTCGTTGCTGGGCTCTTTCGACGACGAGCTTATCGCTGGGCTTGCCGAAGCCAGCATTGAAATCGGCCTGTTGGTGGTGGTCACCTCCGACGCCAGCGCGCTGACCGACGGCGCCAAGCTTTTGGCGCTGTCGAAACGCTGGACGAACGCTCGGTTCGTGGTCGAGAACAAGCTGCGGGGCGATGTCGATCCCGCGATGCTGAAGAAGGTCGCGGGTGATGCCGAGATCACCGCGCTGGCGAAGTGGGAGTTCGAGCCGCGAACCGTGGGCTTCCTGCAGGCAACGGGCCTCTACGCCATTCCCGGACTCAAGACTTCCGATTTCCAGAAGGAATGCGGATTCAGCGAAGCGCGGCGGATGGTCAGCGATCTCAAGGGATTCCGTCTCGCGGTCATGGAAGCGGTCCGCCCGGCGGCTGTGTGGCTCGCATCATGAGCAAGCGCCTCACAACCTTGACCAAGCGATTCATCGACGCGAAGGCTGATGTCGATGCGTCGAAGCGCGAGCTCCGAGAGGCCAGCGCGCGGAAGCTCGTCAGACTTCAAGCCTTGCCGGATCCGGCGGCACGTTTGGCAGGATTGAAAGATCCCGCCTTGACGCCTTACGATCGCGACCGCCTAGAGCAGACGATCACAGATCTCCTGCCCCGTCGCCGGCTTAAGATCCCGCGATCGCTCGCCGACACGATGCATGCCGGTCTCCGCCACACTCGCTACCATTGGCGGGGCTTGGTGTCGCTCGGTCTGCTCTCGATTCCCATCATGGTGTTCGGAGGGGTCGCTGCATCCCATACCGGCCAGTCCATGGGCACGTTCAACAATAACTACAATATCTCTTGGACATTTGCTGACGGCCACACCGAGGTCATTCCCGTTCCTGCCGGGGCTGCGGTGGTCGTCGCGGGTCGCTTGCCGAACGGTGACTTCCGGTTGCGGTACTGGAAGGCAAGCGATGGTTACGGCGTAGCGGTCGTCACGCCGGAGACGCTCGCCCGCATCACGAAATTCTAAGTTCGGAGTAACAACATGTTCTGGAAAGTCTTCCTCCCCATCACCTTGGTGGCCTTCGCGTTCGGGTTTCCGGCAGCGGGGTTTGCCGTCCATGGCCTCGATATGTCGCTCTGGCCTGATGTCGCTCAGCGCCCCTCGGCATGGTTCTCCGTGATGGTCAAAACCTACGGCCTCGGATCGCTCTCGATCTATCGGGATATGGCGTTCGGCCATACCAACTCGCTCGGGCCGACCGGCCGGCTTGCCGCCGCCTCGATACTCGCGGGACCGTTGCTCGCTCTGATCGCGTGCTTCGTGCCCGATTACGGGCCTCGACGCGACCCGAAGGGCACGCATGGAAATGCGCGCTGGGCGACGCATCGTGAGCGCGCAAAAATGCGGGTCGGCCTTGAACTGGGCCTTGATCCGGACACCAGCCGCCCGATCCGGGTCTCGACCGAAAGTCATCTCATTACTATCGCGCCACCACGCACGGGTAAGACGAGCGGTCTTGTCATCCCGAATCTCGCCGCACCGGAAAAGACGGCCTGGTTCGGCCCGGCCGTAGTCATGGATCCCAAAGGGGAAATCTTTCGCGCCGTCGCTGCGCGCCGCCGGCAACTTGGCCGTACCGTGCGCTGCCTCGATCCAATCGGAATCGTAGGTGGCACGGACATGTGGAATCCGCTCGCGACGCTCAACCCTAACAACGTTTTGCATCTCCAGCGCATTGCCCGCGCACTCCTCCCGGACCATGTGAGCGGTGAAGCTGTGTATTTTCAGAACAGGGCCGTCGACGTCATCGTCGGTGCCTTTCTTGTCGCATATTCCGTCAGGCAGGCGACGCCCGCGTACGTCTCATGGCTTCTCTCAGACGTCACCGAATTCGAACGACTTCTTAAGCCACTGGAGGGCGCAGCCGCCGCCAGAGCAATGGCCGTCCTCAAGATGGATGCCAAAGGCCGCGATTCCATTTTGTCCACTGCTGCCCAAGCGTTCGGTTGGTGCGCTGACCCCAGATTGCAACACCTGACCGGCAAGAGCAGCTTTCGTCTATCCGACCTGACTCTCGGTAACACCGACTTGTTCATCACGTTGCCGGTTGAGGACATGACGACGCTCACCCCGCTGATGCGCTGGTTGCTTTGCGAATTGTTCGCCGTCGTTCGCCGGCGGCGGCCGCGCGAACCAATTGTCTGCTTCATTGATGAAGCGGCAGCGCTCGGCAGGTTCAATGAGCTCGTAGCTGTCGCCGGCGAGCTTCCTGGGCATAATTTGCGGCTTTGGACATTCTGGCAAGCCCGCAGCCAGATGATCCAAATATACGGCGAGGACGGCGCAAGTACCCTTCTAAACACGGCGGAGGTCGCCACCTATTCCGATCTTCCACTAATTGATCCCGACGAGCGGGAGTTCATCTCGCGCGCGATCGGCGATTACACCACGATCGAGCCTGTGGAAACCCGCGACGAAAAGACCGGCAAGAAGTCCACGTCGTTTCAGCCGAAAGGCGTTCGCCTCTTCACCGGCGATGCCGTGGGTCAAATCGCCAGCACCGACCACATCGTCTTCCCCAACAGCAAACGCTACCCTAAGCGGCCGATGATTTTGCGTAAGACGACGCACAACGATTCCAGGTTGGCCAAGTATGTAATGCCCAAGCGCGAGTGAAACAAAGGATCAATCCCACGAGCGCTCGAGCCCGGCCGGATGTCGGACAAATCCACTCTCAAACGATGCGGAACGAGAACCTTTACTTGTTAGCCGATGGAGTCGACCATGAGTCTCGCACATGAAATCTACCGAATTGAGTCTGCCGACGCAGGCCCATTTGCATCGGCCGCGGCGGAAGCGAAGCGACTAATCCCCGTTGCTGGCCGATTTCAAGTCAACGAAGCCGTGATGGCCTCGGTGGATCGCATGGAAAGAACCGGATTCAAATCCCTTTTGGTGTTGCTCCCAAGAGCTCAGCTACCGTTTCCCACCACGTGGATCGAATGGCCGCAACCGGGCGGCGGCGGTAACATCGGCTTTCTTTGCGAGACGCTGGACCGGGGCGGTTTTGCGTTTCGCCAGTACCTGAACGTTAAAGGAATCAAAGAGAGGATAGGATCTCCGTTCATCTCCACGTTCGGTCGTATCCGCGTCGAGCCTTCGGGTTGGAGTGCGGAGGATCCCGCTGATGCAAAGAGCGCCAGCGCCCAAACCGGCGTGACCTATCTTGAGCGCGCAGCGGCAGACATTCTCAGTTTGCTTCTCATCATCAACAGCCCGTCCCGGGTCCTTGAGATCGCAGACGGAGCGGATAACGCACGTATCAACGCGAAACGCGCCAGAAAGGGCCGCCCGCCGCTCGTCAATTTGCGCGCGATCCAGTTTGACGTCGCCCGGTTTCAGGTAGCTCTTCCGGTGGGGACATCGCCGGGGACTCAGACCGAGGTTGCAGAGCACTTCGTCAGAGGACACTTCAAGCAGCGGGAGACCGGGGTCTTCTGGTGGTCGCCTCATGTGAGGCATCAGATGGGCGAAGAGCCCGTTGCTGTACCGAAGGATTATGAGGTCGACAACACTGGGACAGCCCTCGCTGGTGAGGACGAGGGCCACAACTGAGGCTGAATCGGACGTCGTTGATGAACATCAAATGGTCGTCTCGTCTGATGTTTCGCGGACGCCGTGGTGCAGCCAGTCGACCGCTCGTTGAGCGAGCGCGGCGGCGTTGAAAATGGCACGCTTGTCGGACTTCAGAACGGTCAGCCATGTCGCAATGTAGGCCGCGTGATCGGGACGCGGTTCGAGTGTGATATTGAGATCGGCGCACAGGAACGCCGCGCCGATTTCGGCGACGAGTTCCTCGCGTGCGTAGGCGTGATCGGCGAAGCGTTTGCCGAGATCGCGGGCACAACGATGTGCCGGCGATGTCCAGTGGATCAGCTCATGTAACAGGGTGGCATAATAACCCTCTGCGGCCGTTGACGCCGGCGTATCCTGAAATTGCCGATAGGCTGGCATTTCGATGCGATCCAGCGAGGGAACGTAACATGCTCGGTTGCCCCTGTGCTGGATGTGCGCGCCTGTCGCGGTTACGAAGGCGTCGGCACGGTCAACGCGACCTGAGACATCGATCGCCACGGCCCCTGGAACGGGATTGGGCATGTACTGGATGGACAACCCATCGATCTGGTCGACGTTAAAGACTGTGTAAGCCCTGAGAAGCGGTACGGTTCGCGTATTGTCTTCATCAGTCGTGGCGTCCTCGTTGTGAAGCTGGATCGGCTTGGCGTAGACGATGGTGGTGCCGCGTTCACCTTTTCGGACCTGTGCCCCGAGCGATTGCGCCTGGCGATAAGTCATCCAGGTCGAAGATGTGTAGCCGTGATCGGACGCTTCCGACCACAGAAGGAGAACATTGATCCCGCGGTAGGGCGTGCCGTCGTGACGCAACGGCCGGATAGCGCTAGATGCCGGTGATGTCGTGGTCCAGGGTTTGGTCCACGGACGTGCCCCCTGTTCGAGGTCGCGGATGATGGTGTCGGTGATGCGCTGATAAAAATCGGCGCGCGGGTTCGTGCTGATGCTCTGGGTCATCGGCGTGGCTTTCAATGATGGTTGAAGAGACCGGCGCGGCCGTCGAGCGACCGCGCCGTGCTGCGGTCAGTCGGCGCTGCGGCGCGACCAGATCAGGGAGTGGCTCTTGTCTTCGCCTTCGATCATGTTGGCGAAGATCGGCGCGGCAAATGAAGGATCGTCGAGTCGGACCGAGAGATATCCGCGGCCGTTCTGCGCGGTCTTCTTCCAGGCAGCCCCAAACTCGACGGCACCGGCGAGGATTCGATAGTCGGGAGCCTTGTCGCTCTCTTTCTCGGCCGGGACGAACTTGGCTTTCACGTTGAGGCTCAGCGTTTTCACTGCGCCTGCAAATCCGTCGTCGCTCTTGGTGAAGGTTCCGATGGTCGCCATGATGTATTCTCCTGTTTGCGCTCGGGCTCGCGTGATTGCGGCCTCGATGACGGTCCTTGCGCCGGGAGGCGATCGACCTGCACCGGGACGGCCGAAGCAAAGCGGAGGACGGCGGAAGGCTGGCTTTTTTGGCTTGCGCGAGGAGCCAAGCGCAGCGCGGCGGGGAAAAAAGCCAGACGCCGCCGTTGCAGGGAAACGATCGGGGCCTTCGGCCCTTTACGTCTCGGCGATACCGTCCATCGTCAGAGGCTGCACACCTGCGTGACCGATCCGGGCAAACAGACGTATGATGGCGAACGGTACACCTTCATGATCGCGACAGGATGCTGGCGAGACGAGAGCGCGAGTACCGTCAAAGATCGGACTTGCCGACGCTCAGACAAGACACCGCGACGGAGACTGAGGGGCACCGGCGATCAGGCCAGCCTGACCGGAGTTGCGCATCGGCTGCGGATTCGTGGACCGACTCGTCGATTTATGATCGCTGTCCGATGACACGATCGGGGGCAACGAGAACGACTCGCACCCATGGTCGGCACTTTCAGCAACACCCGCATGCCGGCGTCGCGCGTCGTCCGACAGGCAAGCCGGACACCCCACAATTATGATGCGCCGGTGCATCACATCAGCTTGCAACAACCCCCGACTCAGCCGTAGATTCAGTGCGGGCTTCGGACACCTTCGACCTGTCGCCGGGTCAAACGTCCTTAAGATATTCCATCACAACCCTGCATCTCATCCTGCGGGCTGCTGCGTAATCGGCGAACGGCAATGCCCCATTCAGGAGGATGCACATGTTTGTGCTTCGGATCCCCGTCACACGATCTCACCTTGACGCCCTCAAGGGCGGTCTCACCCAGGTTTTGCCGGACGTAAAATCCTCGCACCGTGTCGAAGCCTTGGGACGCGGGCTTGGGTTCAGGACCTATGCTACCCTGCGCGCGGCGGCACAATCGCCGGAACCACTGATGGCGACGGTTTCCGGGGAGAGCTTTGCCGCCTATCTCACCGAACATGGCTTCGAGGTCGATCCCGCCCATCTCTATCGCGCAGCCGCCCAAGTCGCGATCAATGACGTCCTCGACAAAATGCCGCGACTTTCAATTCATGGCATCGGTTTTGGTCGGCCCCAACGCAATCCGGACAGAACATGGGAGACGCCTCAGCAAAGTTACGCAAAATTCGTTGAACGACGACAAGAATGTCAGGAATTGCATGCAGCCGAGGAATTTCTGTTGGCGCTGGCACTGCTATCTCGCGTCCAACCGACCAAGACCGTCACGTCAGGAAGCGGAAGCTATCGGCTGAAGCACATCGCCGAGAACTATGCCTGCACCTACCCCGAGGGCGGCAAACTCGGACCGCGATATGTGGCCAATGGCATGCTGATCGCCGCCGCCGTTCATATGGGCTTTAGGTACAAGACGCATATCGATGACCTCGGCTACGACACGCTGAATGCATCGTTCAACATGTCGAAGCGATCGATCGACGATCTTGATTTTGAAATCCGACCCAATACCGGGTTCGCGCATGATCGAATTCGGCGACAACAATTGAAGCGGGCAAGAGAGGTCTTTGCGTCCATGCGGCAATGACGCAAAGCGGCGTCGAAAGTCCGGAAAACGGACGGCTCTCCAGAACGCCAACAGGGCGAAATACGTTTGACCGCGCGCTGCAAGCGCGCGGTCAATTTTGCAATTTCCAGCTATTCGGCTGCGATGCTGTAGGCACCTTCGTTGGCCAACGTCCTATCACTTTGACTGGTTTCAATGTCCAGCATGCTCCCAGCTATCGACGTGCGCATCACTGTCGGAAGCCAACCCGTCCCGGCAAGAAGGTGCTCGGCGGCTTCCGCCATCGCATCCTTCTTCATGCTGGCGATACGCTCGGCTGCCTCGACGCCGACTGCCTCGCGAACGGCTGATATGATGCCATCCTTGGTTACCCGCCCAAAGTAACTCCGAGCGGTTGGTGACCAATGCTTGGTCATGTCGAGACCCACCACGGTCGCTACGGTGTCCGCCGTCGCCCACGCGCGGGGCTTCTTTTCCCAAGGCACTTTCACCGCGAATGCCGTGAGCGCAGCGCAATGTGCAAAGAGCGCCATGCGGCTGTCGTGGTCGTGCGCCACGACGAAATCCCAGAGATCGGACGGGGATTTCGGCAACTGCGCCGCCCATCGGTCATGACGATCCGCCAGCGCCTTGGCCGCTTCCGTGTCCTCGATCCCCTCTGCATGCGCCGCGAGCCCGGCACTGTTGGGACGGATATCGAGGCATGACACGTCTTGCCGGAAGAAAGTCTGCGCTACCATCGCATGGATGACGGCGATGAGGGCTATGTCCGGCTGCTCGCCAAGGGCGAGCCGCAGACCGAGCGTCCGATGCGCTGTCAGGTCGCGAATGAGAGTATCGGACAACAGCTTGCCTGTCGTCGCCTCGTCCTCCTTGTCGGCGGAATGAGGACAACCGTCCTCGCTACCATGGATGGTGTCACCCTCCCCGGCCATGCCGTCATCCTCATCGGTGCTACTATCCTTCGGCAGTTCGTCTTCGTGGTGAATAAAGCCGCGCTCGATCCTGAGCGATCCGTCATGGTTCAGGATCACGAACACGCCGGATCGGGCGACCACTTCCGGGGTGTAGACCGAGCGTTTGGCCTCCAACCGCTCGATCTCCGTTTCAAGCTCACCAAACCGCTCATCGACATCATCAGGCAGTTCTTCCGCGCTCTCATATTGTTCTGAAAGCGCAGCGAATGCCGCCTGTGCCACCTCATACGCCGCCGCATCTTCGTCCGATAGCTCGACCGCGTCGGGATAGGTCCGCCGCAGCCCGTGCGAATGGGGATAGTCCATGAAGGCTTCTGCCCATTTCCAACCCTCCGTCTCCGCGACAGCAACGGCGATGCCCTCCAGCTTTTCCTTGGTCAGCCGGTCCAGAAGGGCAACGTCCTCCAAATATCCATCCTGATCTTCCGAGAATAAATCCCGCAAAATCGTGCCGCCTGCCTCTTCATAGGCCTCTAACCCGACAAAGCGCGCACGACGATCTCGGGCGGGAGCGTTGGCCTCCGTCAACAACCGACGGATCGCGTACGGCTCGCGGTTGTGGCTCAGACGCTCAAAGGCAGCTTCCTGTCGCTCGCGATCTTCGGTAATCGCGAACGCCATCAACTGCTCCAACGTCAATCCGCCGTCTCGATAGATTTGCATCAGGTTCGGTGAGACCGAACCAAGCCGCAGCCGCTGGCGCACGACATGCGCGGTCACACCGAAGCGCGCCGCAATTTCTTCGGCGCCATAACCCTTTTCTTCGGCGAGATACGTGAACACCTCGAACTGGTCCGCCGGATGCATGTCCGTGCGAGTGACATTTTCGTCGAGGCTAATTTCTCGCGGATCGTTCGCGGTGTCGAGAACGCAGCGGATCGGTTCCGATTTCTTGATCTGCTTGCGTTTGGCGCGCAACAACTGCGCCAGACGCCGCCCCTCGCCGACGGTGACGAGATAGCAGCCGGTTTCGACGCCTTCGGCATCGACCTCGGGTTCGACCACAAGATTTTGCAGCATTCCCTTCGCCGCGATGCTCCCCGCCAACGCCTCGATGGCGGCTTCGCCATGCGGCATCTTGCGGGCGTTCTTCGGTGACTTCTTCAACTTGCTCAGCGGCACGAAAACCTCCGAACCGCTCGCAACTACATTCACGACTGTTTTGGTACCCATCTCACACACTCCTTTTCCCTGTTACCGCCGAAGGCACGACTCCGGCGTGACTTCCGGGGGCGCGTGAGCGCGCGGGAGTGAGGGGGGCGATTACCGGCGCGCGGGGCTGGGCTGCGCAGTCACGCGGAGTGGCTGACAGGCAACGCGATGATGGGATTGCTTCCCGCTCTGCGGGCGAGCGGCCTCGCCCTGCAACAGGCGGTGATCGCGGGGGAGCGAGGGTAAGACCCTCGCTCCCCAAGCTTTCTTGTACGTGACGATGTTCGATGTGTTCGCCGTCTGAGAAGATTTCGTCTCAAGCGTTTAGGTGACTACCCACGCTACAGCGCCTCCCATTTGGCCAGCCGGTAAAACGGGCCCCTTGACAGGAGCCGTGTCGAAGCCGGACTTTGGATCGGGCGTCCGAGCAAAGTAACGCTGCAGGGCAACGTCGTAAGTCGCCTGAAACGCAGGATCAGTGGCAGCATCGATGACCTGTTCGATGACGGCCTCTTCCATGGCGTGGGAAACTTCGGGCGCGAGGGTACCCGTCCGGATTGCGCGACAAACGGCGTTCTCGTCCTGAAGAACGAGGGTCAGCAATCTTCCATGTCGGAGAGTCTCACGGGGCACCAGATATCTTGTGCCGGCTTCCTGAAGGCCCATATGAAACGGGGTCTCAAACCACATCTGCTTGCCGTCGGAAGGTCTCGTGAAACGCCACGACAAAACCGTCGCGATTCCGTCCCGCGAAACCCCGGCTTCCACCAGGCCGGCTTTGAACGTCTCAGTTTCCGCAAGCGTTGGTTTTGACAACTTATAGACAATCATGACGCCTTGCGGCTCGATATGTCCACCGAGCAGGATAACTGAGCCGCCGTCAGCTCCGTTTCTCGTCACAGCAAGATTGGTCGGCTTGCCTACTTCAAACTTGATGTCCGCCAAGCCGACGATCGGAATGAAAAACTGAACGCGCGATCGAAGTTCGTCGAGAGACGAGAGCGCTGGACCTTGATCGTTTTCAGGTCCTAAGGCTCCGACCACCACACCAAAGCCAGGAAGGGTGTCGCCCGTGCCAAGCCCAAAACGCGGGTCAAACCGACCCTCGGCCTCATCGTTTACGTAGAGAATGTCTCGGTTGGGAAACTGGGTCACGTATTGGATGCAACCGTGAACAACGGACTGAACACCCTCCAAGGAATTCGGAATATCCTTTTCGTAAACATCGTTCCTGTAGGGATCAATAACGAGAACTCGCATTTTGTCTCCTGAACAAAAACCTACACTCCACACTCTCGCAATCGCATCATCGCGAGTGAGGTCACGTGAGCTCAAAGGGAAGCTGTGTAGTCCGTTTCTTCAACAATCAATGCACGCTCCGCTCTCACCATTTTTTTCGATTGCCATCGCGGCATCGATGTCGAAGTCGAGTGGCGCCTCAACTGGCGCGGGCTCGTCCCCGACGCGAACGGGCACGACCGAGCCAATAAGCTCACGGACCGCTTAAAAACACATTGAATTGCTTGATGACATTTTCGCTGATCGCCAATTAGTTCGGTCGCTCGACAGAGCGCTGCCTCGACATGACCAGTTTTCCAACAAGCGTTTCTCGGCGCGCAATATTTACAATTTGAGCAACCTTCGACGTAAAATTATCTCCCGTTTTGAAGCGAGAGCTTTCACGTACCCTCAAATTTTTTCATCTAATCTTGGTGTCCAGAGCGCTTTTCTTCGATTCTTGGTTCCGGGCTCGCAAGAGATGCAGACGGGCGGATCGCAATTTCGATCCGAACCCGTGTTTGCCCGGAAACTGGAGAAGCTGCTCTGACGTCAAAGGAAACACCTTGGACGAGAACGTTCCTCGAAAACATGGATGGAAAGATGGGTCTGGCGCCGTTAAGAGCAATTGCCGCAACTTTCGACAACGACGAAAACGGCAATCAATATGATGGACCCGATATTCCGGCTCATCTCGACGAACCTCCGCCCCTGCAGCCTTGGGATGCCGGTTATACTCATTGTGTGCTTTTCGATCCGGACCGATTTCCGACGGACACGGAACGCGATGAGTTGCTAGAGCGCGTTCAACGCCAATTTCCTGAGCACCTCCGATGGTGTCTTGACCCGGTGAGCGCGGCGACTTTGCACGGCCGCATGCATATCTACAGCGCGTATCATACCAGAGTTTTTCAGCAAAACGGTTATGTCGCTGAAATCGAACCACCGCGGTTTGAGAGTGGGCCTCCGGCCCGTTCGATTCGCAGCCAGGAGGCGTGGGATGCGTTCGTCGTCAACGCGGTAATTGTGGAAGCAATCATCGACGCGTGCCGCAAACTTCCGCCGGAGCGGCAGCGCAACTTGGTATTCCGCAACGCCTTCAGGGATGCCTTAACGCCGATCTGCGGCTTAATGGACAATGCCGATCAAACACGGGGAAGAAATGTCCTCTGTGATCTCGAGGGATTGCTGGTGGCACCGAGGAGTTTCGATCGGAAGCAAACCGCATTCCCGGCCGATCCCGTCACCTGGAAATGGGCATTGAAAGCTGGCCGGACGCAGTTTTCCTCATTCCACGCACCGACTCGTCGTGCCATTAGACGGCGCGCCGATTTGGAGATCAGAGCATGGTCTGAGCGTCTCGAAGACGATTTCAACATCGATGGGCTCATTCTGAGGTCGACGCAAAACCTGGCTCTGCTCCGACTTCAAGCGACTGAGTGGAAATTTCGCGAACGGCCCGGGTATGTAAAAAGCGGGACGGCGCTGTTTGCGGGCCATCCGGACGCGCGGGCGACCAAAGGGGACTATACAACCGAACATCTCCAGCATGTTCAAAACGATCTTTGGGCCGGCGGCAATTACGTAGCCCCCGCCATAACGCGACCGTTTGCCAGCGTGCTCGACGACATAAGATCGATCCTGGCCGGCGGAATCGGATTGGAGGACGAAACAATCTGGCAGGACGATCTCACGTTGCGCCAAAGTTACTCCTCCGGATCGCTTGAAGCAGTTGCCGGTTGGGTCAGCAAGCTCAAGCGTATGCATCACGCCACGTTGACCGAGTCTATGGCGATACTTATCCAGGAGGTTGTCACGGACGAGTTAGATCACCTCGCCGAATTGACAGATAAGGATGGCCAGTCGGCTTTGCGCCTGGTGAGATCCCAATTTCCGGACGCCATTTGGCGGGAAATATTGAACATCGCAATCAACGCTCCTGACCATATCAACGCCTTTGAAATCCGCTACCGCTGGAACGACAATCCGACCGATCCAATCGCCCTGGAACGCGACGGCGATGCAATCGTGATTGTTGGCCCAATGATCGATTTGAGGACTCACGATCACGCTCTCTGGGGCCGGCGTGCCGAAATATTTCGAGCGCGGGGCACCCTGACGATCTAGCCTCAACGCCACGCTCTCAATTTTTGGGGCGGCGTCGCCAGATGCCGCCCTTTTTTGTCTTGGATTCGCGATGCTCAAACCTCATTTCCCAGCAAATCTTTGTCCGCCGACGCTTGCGCGGCTCTCGGTAAGCCCTTTTTGCACTCCAAATCACGGCACCTCGAAATCAGCTTTGATAATCGCGATCGGTAAAAGCCGCCGATTGGAGCCGAAGGACTGGGTGACCCATGTCGGGCGCCAGTTTGACTTGGACTCCTTCTTCCAGAGCGGGAGATCATTGTGGAGAACGAAGAGGCGACCGTGGATGCCTCGGCCCGCGCATGCGGGGAGCTGTTCGAGCTTCTCGTCAAGATCTGTGGCACCCGAGACGGTGCCACAGAGGTCTGGAAGCGAGCCTTTTGGTTCGACTTCGACGGCAGCATGCCCGTTGCTATCCCCGACCACAGCGTTGAAGAGTTCGCGGGCTGGATTAACGGCGCCGCCAAATTGATGAGGGTGCTGATTGACGACGGCTTCTTCGAGTAGCTCACGTCATTGCCAGTCGACGGGACAAGATGGGTCGGGCGAAAATCGTCCGGCCCATCCGCTTTTTGATAGTCGCCCAGCCAATCAACAATTCTGTTATTGCCGACCAGATTTCAAATCAGTTCTGCAAATTGCATCGCAACTCCCCGCCCCTAAGCATCCACTCTTTGTTCGCTCGCGAGTTGAGGTGATCGCTCGAACTCGATTTCCATCGCGTGTGCAATTGCGTCCAGAACGTAATTTGCACTCCAAATCATGACGCTCCTATCTCTGATTGAAATGGCCTCCTTGAATGGAGGCTTTCTGTGGTTGCAACAATCGCAGCTGGAACAACGGCGCAGTATTACTCGAAGCAGTCCGAATATTATCTCGGCGGGCGCGAGCCTGCGGGCCGCTGGATTTCGGCGACGAATAATTTTGGCGTCGTCCATGGCAGCACCGTCGATACCGCGCTATTCGAGCGTCTGCATGCCGGTCTTGATGAGAGCAGTCAGCCGCTACTGACCAATTCAGGCGACGTGACCAAGCGCATTGCTGGAATCGATCTCACTCTGTCGGCGCCAAAATCTGTATCGATCATTTTTGCACTGGCTGACGATGAGACGCGTCGCGCGATCGAGACGGCGCAGCAACGGGCGTGCGAAGCCACGATTGCGTTTCTCGATCGTCATGCCGCGTTTTGCCGACGGGGGAGGAACGGGCTTCATCTAGAGACCGCCTCCACCACAGTCGCCTCGTTCCAGCACGGCGAAGCCAGGCCTGTCGCCCACGACGACGGAAAGATATTTACCGACCCCAATTTGCACACGCACAATGTGATCTTGAATTGCGCCGTTCGCGCCGATGGAACGATCGGTGCCTTGGACGCCCGACACCTGTTTTCTCACAAAATGGCCGCCGGCGCCGCTTACCACCTCGCGCTCGCTACCGAATTGCAGAAGCTCGGCTTTGCGATCGAGGGCATTGGCAAAAACGGCATCTTCGAAATTGCCGGCGTTCCCCGCGACCTTCGGGAGCACTTTTCGGCAAGGCGGCGCGAGGTGGAAGCGGCCCTTGCCGCGGAGGGACTTACGACATCGGAGGCACCGGTGCTGGCTGCGGCGGTCGCGTTGGGTACCCGCACCTCAAAACAGGAGCAGGGTCCGAACGACCGGTTCACGCTTTGGGCGGAGGAGGCGTCGCGGTTCATTGAAATCGAGCGCTTCGTCGCGGAGTTGCAGACCTATCGCGAGCCCGACCCAAAAGAACGCGACAAGATCATCGCCGCGCGCATGGCGGCGTTGCCGGACCAGTTGACCGCACACGAAAGTGTCTTTGAGGCGCGGCACCTCTTTGCAGCGGTGGCGACGGCGCTGGTCGGCACCGGCGCCAACGCTGAGCGTATCGACGCCGAGGCTAAAGGCCTTGTCGAGGCAGGCTTGGTCGTCGAGCTCGGTCGCGACAAACTTTCGCAGCCGGTCTATTCGACCGCGGCACAGATCGCAATTGAGCGGGATCTCCTTGCGCTCGCCGAGCGCCTGCTTCGTGAGCGGCGTTCCGCGCCCGCCGAAGAGCGCGTGACCGAGTTGTGCCGCGCCCACGGCCTCAACGATGAACAGACCCGCGCCGCACACGCCGCGACAAGTGCTGCCGCGATCGCTATCGTTGAGGGCACCGCCGGTTCCGGCAAGACGACGATGCTGGCGCCCGTGGTTGCCGCCTATCGCAACGCCGGCATGCGAGTCATCGGGACCGCGACGGCTTGGAAGATCGCGACCCAGCTCAAGGACGACCTCGGTATCCAAGCCAAGGCAACCGACGCATGGATTGCGTCCGCGCGTGCGGGTGGCCAGTTCCTGGACCGCAACACCGTTCTGGTCGTCGATGAAGCCGGGCTTCTCTCCTCTCGCCAGATGCATGATCTGCTCGCCGAAGTCGAGCAAGCCGGCGCAAAGACAGTCCTCGTCGGCGATCGGAAGCAGCTCCAGGCCGTGGGCAGCGGACCGGGGCTTGCTATCCTCGCCAGCGTCACGGATCCGACCAGAGTCGATAGCATTGTCCGTCAGCATGAGGCGTGGGCGCGCGAAGCCGTTACCGATTTCGCCAATGGGCGCGCGGCCGAGGGCCTTCAGGCATACGCCGAACGTGGACTGCTGATCACCGCAGCGAGCGAAAAACTGGTCATCCGGCAATTGGTCGATGCCTGGGCAGCCACGCAGCAGGTGGTTTCGAATCCGGCTACCCTCCTGATTGCCAAAACCAATGCGCAGGTTCGTGCTCTCAACGAGGAAGTGCGCGCGCGACGCAAGGCATCCCGCCAGATCCAGGGCGATGAGATCGCCATCTCCGCGGTGACGCCATCCGGGCACGGCCAGCCCCTGAATTTAGCCATGGGGGACCGCATCAGGTTCCTGATGCGTCAGGATGCGCTCGGCGTCGTCAACGGCACGACCGCGACCATCACCCATATTGACGGCGCGGACGGCGCAAACCCGACCATCAGCGCTGTCATCGGTGACCGGCTCGCCACCTTCAGGCCGTCTGATCTTGCCGATGAGCATGGCCGCGCCCGGCTCGGCCATGCCTATGCCACCACGGTCCACGGCAGTCAGGGCCTGACGACGGATCGCGCATTCGTCCTGCTCGATCCTGCAATGAACCGGCACGACATCTACGTGGCGGCCAGCCGTGCGCGAATCGAGACGCAGCATTTCCTGAACAGCCAGGGATGTGATGCCCACATTAAACTAGAGCTGCCGTTGTCGGAACGGCGCGGGGCGGTCATCGGTCAGGAAACGCGCATGGCGTGGCTCGCGGCCCGACTGTCTCGCGTCCAGGTCAAGAGTTGCACGCTCGACCCCACTCTGGAATTCGCCGCGCGCTCGCGCGCGCCGGAACGCGAACAGTCACGGAGCTACGGCCGTGGCTAGGGCAAGAAACACCGCGCGGCCGCGGGACAAGCCTCACGCGCCCAACCTGGCTCAGCTCGAATGCGGCCCGATCGGGGGCGGCACAACCGATGAGCCGAGCGTACTCGACGATCTGCCTGAGGTGATTCCCGTCACCGGGCCAGAGTTGGATGTGATCGAAACCCACCTCGGCAATCTAATCGACCAGCTGCTTCTGGACGCCGCCTCCGATAGGGCCGTGACGCCCGCTGCCACCTCCAATCCAGGGATGCCCATCGGGGCCTCCCGCCCTAGATCGTGACTAGTCACGCCATGTGCCCTTCTGACCAGACCAGCGAGAAACCCGACGACAACACATCCACCGGCACGGCTGGCGGCAAGACCGAAGCTGCCCAAGAGCAGAATCATGTCGTCGGCCCTCTGACTGACGACGAACTGCAAGCCGGCGGGATGAAGCGGGCCGTGGCATACATCCGAACGAAACGGTCGAAAGAAGCGCTTCGGAAAGAAAAGCAGCGAAAAAAGCAGCACGACGACGGCACACGTCAAATCAACCTCGACGTTCCCAATAACGACCGTTCGCGTGCGACTATGCGGGGCGCTGCAATCGCGATCAAAGACGAGGTGTCGCACCAGGCTATCGAATTGCTGCTGGCAAACGAACGGCTGCGCCCGCTGATTGTCGGCGTCGCCGCTCGTCCCGAGCTTCACGAAACGATCGACCTTATTCAGCATCGACAGGCAACGGCAAGATCGCTGGACGCCGTAAGGCTCGTTATCAGCGATCCGGATCTTGCCGCGCTGGTCGAGAGGGCAACCGCGACCAATCGCGTGCGAGAGGCCATGGAGGTGGCAGCCGCCAATCCGGAGTTTGTATTCTTTGGGCGCAACGCCGCCACTGAGCGCAGCCTCTGCGCGTGGCTGGCGCGGCTCCTGCTTCGTGTTCGCAGGACTCCTCGCGCCGGGGGTGATCCATAGCGCAGCGCTCCAACCAAGAAGTTCATGCGAACTCAAATCGTGAAAGCCGTGCCGGGACAAGAATCGGCTGGTTATGCCCGGAAAATAAGACTTTGCGGCTGCCTATAGAGCTGCGAAACTCCTCCGAACCCCGTGAAAGTGACAGAATTCATGAGCAATCGTAAACGTAACGCAACAGCCTCCGTTGGGACCAATAGAACTCGCGTTGCGCTTTATCTGCGCGTCTCAACGGATCGACAGCGGCAACACGACCTGTCGATTCCGGACCAACGGGCGCAAATTTTGGCGTGGTGCGAGACCAACGGCCATCAGGCCGTCGCAGAGTTTGTCGAAGGAGGAGCGACAGGGACCGACGACAAGCGGCCGGTTTTCCAGCAAATGATCGAGCGCGCCTGCGACGGCGACAACGCATTCGATGTTATCGCCGTACATAGCTATAGTCGCTTCTTTCGCGATGCGTTCGGCCAGGAGTTTTATCTTCGCAAACTTGCCAAACAGGGCGTCAAGCTGGCCTCG
>NZ_JBGMOE010000206.1:0-32973 GCF_041424195.1 Tardiphaga sp.
TGCCGATCGCCATGGAAGAGAAGCTGCGCTTCGCCATCCGTGAAGGCGGCCGCACCGTCGGTGCAGGCGTCGTCGCAAGCATCATCGAGTAAGAGGCGAATAGCGAATAGGGAGTGGCGAATGGAGTTCATTCGCTACTCGCCACTCACCACTCGCATTCAGAGAAAGACACGGCAATGAACGGCCAGAATATCCGCATTCGTCTCAAGGCGTTCGACCATCGTATCCTCGATGCATCGACCCGTGAGATCGTGAGCACCGCGAAGCGCACGGGTGCACAGGTCCGTGGACCCATCCCGCTGCCGACGCGCATCGAGAAGTTCACGGTCAACCGTTCGCCGCACGTCGACAAGAAGAGCCGCGAGCAGTTCGAGATGCGCACTCATAAGCGTCTTCTCGATATCGTCGATCCGACCCCGCAGACAGTCGATGCTTTGATGAAGCTCGACCTGGCCGCCGGTGTCGACGTCGAGATCAAGCTCTAAGTATTTAGGTCCCGTCCGGTCAAACGGACAGAAAGAACAGGAAGCACGCCGATGCGCTCCGGAGTGATCGCACAAAAGGTCGGGATGACCCGGGTCTTCACAGACGCCGGTGAACATATCCCTGTGACCGTGCTCAAGCTGGGTAACTGCCAGGTGGTTGGCCACCTCACCAGCGAGAAGAACGGTTACGTCGCGCTGCAGCTCGGATCGGGCTCGCGCAAGACCGTGTATTTGCCCAAGGCTGAACGCGGCCAGTTCGCGGTTGCCAAGGTTGAACCCAAGCGGAAGGTCGCGGAATTCCGCGTGTCGGAAGACGCGCTGATCCCGGTCGGCGCCGAAATCCAGGCAGACCACTTCGTGGTTGGCCAGTTCGTCGATGTCACCGGCACCTCGGTCGGTAAGGGCTTCGCCGGCGGTATGAAGCGCTGGAATTTCGGCGGTCTTCGCGCCACGCACGGTGTGTCGGTTTCGCATCGTTCGATCGGTTCGACCGGTGGTCGTCAGGATCCCGGCAAGACCTTCAAGAACAAGAAGATGCCCGGTCACATGGGTGTCGATCGTATCACCACGCTCAACCTGCGCGTCGTGCAGCTTGATGTCGAGCGCGGCCTGATCCTCGTCGAAGGCGCCGTTCCCGGCTCCAAGGGCGGCTGGATTTCGGTTCGCGATGCGGTGAAGAAAGCCCTGCCGAAGGACGCGCCGAAGCCCGGCAAGTTCAAGCTGGCAGGAGAGGGTGCGGCCGTTGAAGCACCTGCCGCCGAGCAGGAAGGAGCGTGAGATGAAACTGAACGTCACCACGCTTGAGGGCAAGGACGCCGGCTCGATCGAGCTGTCGGATGCCATTTTCGGTCTCGATCCGCGCGCCGACATCATCCAGCGTTGCGTCAACTGGCAGCTCGCAAAGCGCCAGTCGGGCAACCACAAGGCCAAGGGTCGCGCCGAAATCTGGCGCACCGGCAAGAAGATGTACAAGCAGAAGGGCACCGGCGGTGCTCGTCACGGTTCGGCTCGCGTTCCGCAGTTCCGCGGCGGTGGTCGTGCCTTCGGTCCGGTCGTTCGCTCCCATGCGTTCGATCTGCCGAAGAAGGTCCGTGCACTCGCGCTGAAGCATGCTCTGTCGGCGAAGGCCAAGGACGGCGGCTTGATCGTGATCGAGAACGCCAACCTGGAAGCCGCCAAGACCAAGGCTCTGCTCGGTCATTTCTCGGGTCTCGGCCTGACCAATGCGCTGATCATCGATGGCGCCGAGGTTCATGTCGGTTTCGCTCAGGCGGCCCGCAACATTCCGAACATCGACGTGCTGCCGATCCAGGGCATCAACGTTTATGACATTCTGCGTCGTCAGAAGCTGGTTCTGACCAAGGCGGCGCTTGATGCGTTGGAGGCGCGCTTCAAATGAAGAACATCGACCCGCGCCATTACGACGTGATCGTCGCCCCTGTGGTGACGGAAAAGGCCACTGTCGCTTCTGAATTCAACAAGGTTGTTTTCAAGGTCGACGGCAAGGCCACCAAGCCGCAGATCAAGGAAGCCGTCGAAAAGCTGTTCGACGTCAAGGTAAAGAGCGTGAACACGCTGGTGCGCAAGGGCAAGACGAAGATCTTCCGTGGCAACCTCGGTTCACAGTCGAACGTCAAGCGTGCGATCGTGACCCTCGAAGAGGGCCACCGCATCGACGTCACGACCGGACTGTAAGGGCGATCAACGATGGCACTTAAGACATTCAACCCAACGACACCCGGCCAGCGTCAGCTGGTCATGGTGGATCGTTCCGCGCTGTACAAGGGCAAGCCTGTCAAGGCTCTGACCGAAGGCAAGCATTCGGCTGGCGGTCGTAACAACACCGGTCGCATCACGGTGCGCTTCCGTGGCGGTGGCCACAAGAAGTCCTATCGTATCGTCGACTTCAAGCGTTCCAAGGTCGACGTTCCGGCCGTGGTCGAACGTCTGGAATACGATCCGAACCGCACCGCGTTCATCGCGCTGATCAAGTATACCGATGGCGAGCAGGCCTATATCCTGGCGCCGCAGCGTCTGGCCGTTGGCGACACCGTCATCGCCGGCAACTATGTCGACGTGAAGCCGGGCAACGTCATGCCGATGGGCAACATGCCGATCGGCACCATCGTCCACAATGTCGAGATGAAAATCGGCAAGGGCGGTCAGATCGCTCGTTCCGCTGGCACCTATGCCCAGATCGTCGGGCGCGACCATGATTACGTGATCCTGCGTCTGAACTCGGGCGAACAGCGCCTCGTTCACGGCCGCTGCACCGCCACCATCGGTGCGGTGTCCAATCCGGATCACATGAACACCTCGATCGGTAAGGCCGGTCGTACCCGCTGGATGGGCTGGCGTCCGCATAACCGCGGCGTCGTCATGAACCCGGTAGACCATCCGCACGGCGGCGGCGAAGGCCGCACCTCGGGCGGCCGTCACCCGGTTACGCCGTGGGGCAAGCCGACCAAGGGCAAGAAGACCCGGTCGAACAAGTCGACCAACAAGTTCATTCTCATCAGCCGCCACAAGCGGAAGAAGTAAGGATCGCCGGACATGGTTCGTTCAGTCTGGAAAGGCCCGTTCGTCGAGGGTTCGCTGCTCAAGAAGGCAGATGCCGCTCGTTCGTCTGGTCGTCATGATGTGATCAAGATCTGGAGCCGTCGCTCCACGATCCTGCCGCAGTTCGTGGGTCTCACCTTCGGCGTTTACAACGGCCAGAAGCATGTACCTGTCGCTGTGAACGAGGAAATGGTTGGTCACAAGTTCGGCGAGTTCTCGCCGACCCGTACCTTCCATGGCCACGCCGGCGACAAGAAAGCCAAGAAGGGCTGAGGACTAAGTCATGAGCAAGCCAAAGCGCGAACGGAGCCTCCCGGATAACGAGGCCAAGGCGATCGCCCGCATGTTGCGCGTGAGCCCGCAGAAGCTGAACCTGGTTGCGCAGATGATCCGCGGCCGCAAGGCCTCGGCCGCACTCGCCGACCTGCAGTTCTCGCGCAAGCGGATCGCGGTCGACGTGAAGAAGTGCCTGGAATCGGCTATCGCCAACGCCGAGAACAACCATGACCTCGACGTTGACGCGCTGATCGTCTCCGAGGCGCATGTCGGCAAGGGCATCGTGATGAAGCGTTTCAGTCCGCGCGGCCGTGGCCGTTCGGGCCGTATCTTTAAACCGTTTGCGCAGCTGACGATCGTCGTTCGTCAGGTCGAAGCAGAAGCAGCAGCGTAAGCAGGCGCAGGAGAATAAGATGGGTCAGAAGATCAATCCAATCGGTCTGCGCCTTGGCATCAACCGTACGTGGGATTCACGTTGGTATGCCGGCAAGAACGAATACGGCAAGTTGCTGCACGAAGACGTCAAGATCCGCGAGATCCTGCACAAGGAACTCAAGCAGGCTGCCGTCGCCAAGATCATCATCGAGCGCCCGCACAAGAAGTGCCGCGTGACCATTCAGTCGGCTCGTCCGGGTGTTGTCATCGGCAAGAAGGGCGCTGACATCGACAAGCTTCGCAAGAAGGTTGCCGACATCACCTCTTCGGACGTGGTGATCAACATCGTCGAAATCCGCAAGCCGGAGCTCGATGCGACCCTGGTCGCCGAGTCGATCGCACAGCAGCTCGAGCGCCGCGTTGCGTTCCGCCGTGCGATGAAGCGGGCAGTGCAGTCGGCAATGCGTCTCGGCGCCGAAGGCATTCGTATCAACTGCTCGGGCCGTCTCGGCGGCGCGGAAATCGCTCGTATGGAATGGTACCGCGAAGGTCGCGTGCCGTTGCACACGTTGCGTGCGGATATCGATTACGGCGTAGCCACCGCGTTCACGACGTTCGGCACCTGCGGCGTCAAGGTCTGGATCTTCAAGGGCGAAATCCTTGAGCACGATCCGATGGCCCAGGACAAGCGTATGGCCGAAGGCGACAGGGGCCGTCCGCGTCGCGATGCGGCCTGATTGAAATTCGAAGAAGGTTTGAGGGCGTAAGCCATGATGCAACCAAAGAAGACAAAGTTCCGCAAGGCGCATAAGGGCCGTATCCACGGCGTCGCCTCGTCGGGCGCGACGTTGTCTTTCGGCCAGTTCGGCCTGAAGGCGATGGCGCCTGAGCGCATCACGGCGCGTCAGATCGAAGCCGCCCGTCGTGCACTGACCCGTCACATGAAGCGTGCCGGCCGCGTCTGGATCCGTGTATTCCCGGATCTTCCGGTTTCGAAGAAGCCCGCCGAAGTCCGAATGGGCTCCGGTAAGGGTACCCCGGAACTTTGGGTTGCGCGCGTCAAGCCAGGCCGTGTGATCTTCGAGATCGACGGTGTCACCACGCAGATTGCCAAGGAAGCGATGACCCTCGCTGCCGCCAAGCTGCCGATCAAGACGCGTTTCGTTACGCGCATTGCGGAGTAGAGCCATGGCCGAAATGAAAACCAGCGATGTCCGCGCAATGAGCCCCGATCAGATGGACGATGCCGTCCTCAATCTGAAGAAGGAGCGCTTCAACCTGCGCTTCCAGCGCGCCACCGGGCAGCTGGAAAACACCTCTCGCCTTCGTGAGGCGCGTCGTGATATTGCACGAATCAAGACCATCGCCGCGCAGAAGCGCGACGGTAAGTCGAAGTAAGGGGCCGAACATGCCGAAACGTACTCTGCAGGGCGTGGTCGTCAGCGACAAGCAAGCCAAGACGGTTGTTGTTCGCGTTGACCGTCGCTTTACGCACCCGATCTACAAGAAGACCATTCGCCGTTCGAAAAACTACCATGCCCACGACGAGAACAACGAGTTCAAGCCGGGCGACATGGTGTGGATCGAAGAGAGCAAGCCGATGTCGAAGCTGAAGCACTGGACGGTTGTCCGGGGCGAACAGAAGAAGACTGCCTAAAAATCGCGCATTAGCGCATAAACAGAGGACGAGGTGCATCAATGATTCAGATGCAGACCAACCTCGACGTGGCCGATAATTCAGGCGCACGCCGTGTCATGTGCATTAAGGTGATTGGTGGATCCAAGCGCCGTTATGCATCCGTTGGCGACGTAATTGTCGTATCGATCAAGGAAGCCATCCCACGCGGGAAGGTGAAGAAGGGCGACGTCATGAAGGCGGTCGTCGTGCGCGTCCGCAAGGACATTCGCCGCCCGGATGGCTCTGTCATCCGCTTCGATCGCAACGCTGCCGTGCTGATCAACAATCAGTCCGAGCCGATCGGTACCCGTATCTTCGGGCCGGTGCCTCGTGAGCTGCGTGCCAAGAACCACATGAAGATCATTTCGCTTGCGCCGGAGGTGCTGTAATGGCTGCCAAAATTCGCAAGGGTGACAAGGTCATCGTGCTGAACGGCCGCGACAAGGGCCGTACCGGCGAAGTGTTCGAAGTGCGCCCGACCGAGGGCAAGGCGCTGGTTCGCGGCGTCAACCTGGTCAAGCGTCACCAGAAGCAGACCCAGGCACAGGAAGGCGGCATCATCTCGAAAGAGGCGCCGATCCAACTGTCCAACATCGCGATCGTCGGCAAGGACGGCAAGCCGACCCGCGTTGGTTTCAAGATCCAGGCTGACGGCACCAAGGTGCGCATCGCCAAGCGTTCGGGAGCAGAGATCGATGTCTGAGTCCGTCTACATTCCGCGCCTGCGCGTCGAATACGACAAGTCCATTCGTGCCAAGCTGACTGAACAGTTCGGCTACGAAAACGTCATGCAGGTTCCGCGCCTCGACAAGATCGTCCTGAACATGGGCGTTGGCGAAGCTGTGAACGACCGCAAGAAGGCCGAAACCGCTGCCGGCGACCTGTCGCTGATCGCTGGTCAGAAGGCTATCGTGACCTATTCGCGCGTTGCTATCGCGACCTTCAAGCTGCGTGAAAACCAGCCGATCGGCGCCAAGGTGACGTTGCGCAAGGCCAAGATGTACGAGTTCATCGATCGTCTGGTGAACGTCGCTCTGCCGCGCGTGCGAGATTTCCGTGGCCTGAACGCCAAGAGCTTCGACGGCCGTGGCAACTATTCGCTCGGTCTCAAGGAGCACATCATTTTCCCGGAAATCGATTTCGATAAAGCCGGGGACACGCCGCTGGGCATGGACATCACGGTGTGCACCACTGCGCGCACCGACGACGAGGCCCGCGCTTTGTTGACCGCCTTCAATTTCCCGTTCCGGCAGTGAGTAGCTGAAAAGCTTCTCAAACGCGGTAACCCAGGAGCCAAGCATGGCAAAGAAGAGTTCGATCGAGAAGAACAACCGTCGGAAGAAGATGTCCGCGAACGCTGCGCCGAAGCGCGCGCGTCTCAAGGCCATCATCGCCGACAAGACCAAGCCGATGGAAGAGCGGTTCGCCGCAACGCTGAAGCTCGCCGAGCTTCCGCGCAATTCATCACCCGTTCGGATCATGAACCGTTGCGAAATCACCGGTCGTCCGCATTCGGTCTATCGTATCAACAAGCTCAGCCGTATCGCGCTGCGTGAACTCGGCTCGAAGGGCCTGGTTCCCGGGCTCGTGAAGTCCAGCTGGTAAGGGGGGCGGAACATGTCGACCCACGATCCAATCAGCGATCTCATCACCCGTATCCGCAATGCGCAGATGCGTACCAAGTCCAAGGTTTCGACCCCGGGCTCCAAGATGCGCGCGAACGTGCTCGAAGTGCTGAAGAACGAAGGCTACATCCGTGGCTTCGCCAGCGTCGAGCATTCGTCGGGCCGTTCGGAACTCGAGATCGAACTCAAGTATTTCGATGGCGAACCGGTCATCCGCGAAATCGAGCGTGTTTCGAAGCCAGGACGTCGCGTGTACGTCTCGGTGAAGAACCTGCCGCGCGTGAAGAACGGCCTCGGTATCTCCGTTTTGTCGACGCCCAAGGGAATTATGGCTGACCACGACGCGCGCGACGCGAATGTGGGCGGCGAAGTTCTCTTCACGGTGTTCTGAGGAAGGATCAGTCATGTCACGAGTTGGCAAGAAGCCAGTGGCGGTGACCGCGGGAGTTACCGCGTCCGTCGAAGGCCAGACCGTCAAGATGAAGGGTCCCAAGGGCGCTCTTCAGTTCGTCGTGCACGACGACGTGGTGGTGAAGATGGAAGAGGGCGCAATCAAGGTTGCTCCTCGCGTCGAAACCAATCGCGCCCGTGCACTGTACGGTACCGCTCGCGCGCAGATCGCGAATCTGCTCGAAGGCGTTACCAAGGGTTTCGAGAAGAAGCTCGAGATCACCGGCGTCGGTTATCGTGCGGCCCTGCAGGGCAAGAACCTGCAGCTGGCGCTCGGTTACAGCCACGATGTCGTCTACGCGATCCCGGAAGGCATCACCATCACGGTGCCGAAGCCGACCGAGATCAACGTCGCCGGCAACGACTCGCAGCGCGTCGGTCAGGTAGCCGCGGAGATCCGCAGCTATCGTCCGCCGGAGCCCTATAAGGGCAAGGGCGTACGTTATTCCGACGAGTTTATCTTCCGCAAGGAAGGCAAGAAGAAGTAACGGAGCCGGTCATGTCGAAACTCAAGGTCACGAATGCCCGGCGCAAGCAGCGCGTACGTCTCTCGCTGCGCCGGACCGCAAATGGGCGTCCACGCCTGTCGGTGTTCCGTTCGTCGAAGCATATCTACGCGCAGGTCATCGACGACCTGAAGGGCGAGACTCTCGCTTCTGCGTCGTCGCTGGAGAAGGCGATGCGCGATACCGGCAAGACCGGTGCGGACATCGACGCGGCGAAAGCCGTCGGCAAGCTGCTGGCGGAACGCGCTGTGAAGAATGGCGTCAAGTAAGTCGTTTTCGACCGTGGCGGTTATCTTTACCACGGCCGCGTCAAGGCGCTCGGCGAAGCCGCGCGTGAGAGCGGGTTGAGCTTCTAAGTTTGGTTTGAACGGACACAAGGTAGGGGCGAAAGTCCCGCAAGGATTGGAAAACACCATGGCAGGTGAACGCGAACGCGGTGGCGGCCACAGGGGCGGTCGGGAAGAGCGCGACAGCGAATTCGTCGACAAGCTCGTCCACATCAATCGTGTGGCGAAGGTCGTCAAGGGCGGCAAGCGCTTCGGCTTTGCAGCTCTGGTCGTCATTGGCGATCAGAAGGGCAGGGTCGGATTTGGTCACGGTAAGGCCCGTGAAGTTCCGGAAGCAATCCGCAAGGCAACCGAGTCGGCCAAGCGCAACCTGACGCGCGTCGCTCTGCGCGAAGGTCGCACGCTGCATCACGACATCGCAGGCCGTCATGGCGCGGGTCGCGTGTATCTGCGTGCTGCTCCGGCTGGTACCGGCATCATCGCCGGCGGTCCGATGCGCGCTGTGTTCGAAACGCTGGGCATCCAGGACGTGGTGGCCAAGTCGATCGGTTCGTCGAATCCCTACAACATGGTTCGCGCCACTTTTGACGCGCTGAAGCATCAGGATTCGCCGCGTTCGGTTGCTGCTCGCCGCAATATCAAGGTTTCCACTCTGCAGTCGCGCCGCGTTGGCGGTGACGCCGAGCTGGTTGCCGAATAACAGGCATGATCCGGAAAGGTGGACCTCCACTTTTCTGATAGAGATCATGCCCTCTAAAAAGACTTTTTGGAGTTATCACGATGGCCAAGGCCGCAAAGATGATCAAGGTCGAGCAGGTCGCCAGCGCAATTCGCCGGCACCACTCGCAGCGTTCCACGCTGATCGGCCTCAAGCTCAACAAGATCGGTCGCGTCAGCGAATTGCAGGACACTCCTGAAGTTCGCGGCATGATCACCAAGGTGCAGCACCTCGTCCGCGTGGTCGAGGATAAGTAAGTTCACGTCGTCTCACTGCGGCCGCCAGGTTGCCGCAGGGATGACACTGTTGACCTTCGAGGTCCGGATCTGCCGGTAAGCCTCGGGAAAACAGGGCGAAACAGGGAAAAGAACGATGAAGCTCAGCGATATCGCCGATAACGCCGGCTCCCGTAAGAAGCGTATGCGCGTCGGCCGTGGCATCGGCTCCGGCAAGGGCAAGACCTCGGGCCGCGGCGGCAAGGGCCAGACCGCACGTTCGGGCGTCCGCATCAAGGGCTTCGAGGGCGGCCAGATGCCGTTGCATCGTCGTCTGCCGAAGCGCGGCTTCAACAACATCTTCCGTCTCGATTACGCCGAGATCAACCTGGACCGTCTCCAGGATGCGATCGATGCGAAGACCCTCGACATCAAGGCCGTGATCAACGCTGAATCGCTGGTGAAGGCTGGCGTTCTGCGCCGCTCGAAGGCTGGCGTGCGCGTTCTCGGCCGTGGCGAGATCAAGGCCAAGATCAACATCGAAGTGCATGGCGCCACCAAGACGGCGATCGAAGCCATCGAGAAGGCCGGCGGTTCGGTGAAGATCATCGCGCCGAAGAAGGCCGACGGCGAAGCTGCGTAACATCTGCGGCATCGCCTGCGTCCGCGGGCGACCTTGCGTGATGTGGCAGTAGATTTTATCAATGCCGAGCACCAAATAATGTCCGGTCTCCGCTGCATGCCCCGTTCTTTCGGGGCATGATGGCGAAAGGGGCGCGGGAGAAAGCCAAACATGGTCTCTGCAGCAGAGCAATTAGCAGCAAACCTCAACTTTTCGGCCCTCGGCAAGGCCGATGAACTGAAGAAGCGCATCTGGTTCACACTGGGTGCGCTGCTTGTTTATCGGCTCGGCACCTATATTCCGCTGCCCGGCATCGACCCGGCCGCGTGGGAGCAGGTGTTCAAGCAGCAGGCCAGCGGCATCCTCGGCATGTTCAACATGTTCGCGGGCGGCGGCATCAATCGCATGGCGATTTTTGCGCTGAACATCATGCCCTATATTTCGGCATCGATCATCATCCAGCTGTTGACGACCGTATCGTCCCAGCTCGAAGCCCTCAAGAAAGAGGGCGAGGCGGGCCGCAAGACGCTGAACCAGTACACCCGCTACCTGACTGTCATCCTGGCCGCGTTCCAGTCCTACGCCATCGCGGCAGGGTTGCAGGGTGCCGGCAATGTGGTCAGCGAACCCGGCATGTTCTTCCTGATCTCGACCTCGGTCACGCTGACCGGCGGCACCATGTTCCTGATGTGGCTGGGTGAGCAGATCACCTCGCGCGGCATCGGCAATGGCATCTCGCTGATCATTCTGGCCGGCATCGTGGCCGAGCTTCCGTCGGCGATCGCCAACATGCTCGAGCTCGGACGTCAGGGCGCTCTGTCGACCGGTTTGATCCTGGTCGTGATCGTGATGGCCGTCGCCGTGATCGCCTTCATCGTGTTTGTGGAGCGTGCCCAGCGCCGCCTGCTGATCCAGTATCCGAAGCGCCAGGTCGGCAACAAGATGTTCGAGGGCCAGTCCTCGCATCTGCCGCTCAAGCTCAACACCTCGGGCGTCATCCCGCCGATCTTCGCGTCATCGCTGCTGCTGCTGCCGGCCACCATCGCCAGCTTCAATGCGGGCAAGGGGCCGGAGTGGTTCCAGTGGATCACCACGCAGCTCGGCCACGGCCGTCCGCTGTTCCTGATCTTCTATGTGTCGCTGATCGTGTTCTTCGCGTTCTTCTACACGGCGATCGTGTTCAACCCGACCGAGACTGCCGACAATCTGAAGAAGCATGGCGGCTTCATCCCTGGCATTCGCCCGGGTGAGCGGACCGCAGAATATATCGACTATGTGCTCTCGCGCATCACCGTGCTCGGTGCTGCCTATCTCGCCGTGGTCTGCTTGATCCCCGAGATCCTGATTTCCTACGCCTCGGTGCCATTCTACTTCGGCGGCACGTCGCTGCTGATCGTGGTCAGTGTCACGATGGATACGGTGGCCCAGGTGCAGGGTTATCTGCTGGCGCACCAGTATGAAGGTTTGATTCGCAAGTCGAAGCTGAGGGGCCGGCGCAAATGAGGTTGATTCTTCTCGGGCCGCCGGGGGCGGGCAAGGGAACTCAGGCACATCGTCTTGTCGAGCGTCACAAGATCGTTCAGCTGTCCACGGGTGACATGCTGCGCGCTGCCGTGGCGGCCGAGACGGAGGTTGGCCTCAAGGCCAAGGATATCATGGCCGCTGGCGGACTGGTGCCAGACGACGTCGTGATTGGAATTATCTCGGATCGCATCGAGCTTCCGGATGCGGCCAATGGATTCATCCTCGACGGCTTCCCGCGCACCGTGCCGCAGGCCGAGGCGCTGGATGCGCTGCTGAAGTCCAAGGGGCTTCACCTCGATGCCGCCGTCGAACTGCGCGTCAATGAGAGCGCGCTGCTGCAGCGGGTGGAAGCCCGCGTTGCGCAGATGATGGAGCGCGGCGAGACCGTGCGCATCGACGATACGCCGGAAGTGCTGTCGAAGCGCCTGGCGAGCTACCGGACGTCGACTGAGCCGCTGGTGCATTATTATTCGGAGAAGCGGAAGCTGGTGACCATCGATGGCATGATGACCATCGAAGAGGTGACAGCTGAGATCAACCGCGTGCTGGCAGCGATTCTCGCCGCCGATGCGTCGGCGAAGAAGCCGGTCCGCAAGGCGGCGAAGAAGGCCGCTGCCGCCAAGCGCGAATCTGCGCCCGCGAAGAAAGCTGTCAAACCTGCCAAGAAGGCAGCCAAGGCCGCGAAGAAGGCCAAAAAGGCGCCTGTAAAGGCTGCCAAGAAGACAGTGAAGAAGGCGACCAAGAAATCGGCCAAAAAGGCGGTAAAAACGGCCAAAAAGGCTGTAAAATCCGTTTCCAAGGCCAAATCCAAGAAAACGGCCAAAAAGGCGGTCAAAAAGCCAGCCAAGAAGGCCGGTAAAGTGACCAAGAAAGCCGGCAAAAAGCGCGCCAAACGCTAGAGCAGGTTGACGGAACGAAGTCGAATACTTTAATAAGGCCCTCATCCAGTCGGAAGATTCCAGACGATGCCGGGCCCCACTGAAATCCAGGGGACGGGCGTCGTGTTCGCGTTTGTGAATGCCCGCCCGACAAAATGAGATAATGCCGGTTCGTGATGGACTGGTGACAGGAGAGAAGTTGTGGCCCGTATCGCCGGTGTAAACATCCCGACCAACAAGCGCGCGCTGATCGCGCTGCAGTACATCCATGGTATCGGCCAGAAGAATGCTGCCGATATCCTGGAGAAGGTGAAGATCCCCGTGGATCGTCGCGTCAATCAGCTCAGCGACGCAGAAGTTCTGCAGATCCGCGAAGTCATCGACCGCGACTATCTCGTGGAAGGCGATCTTCGTCGCGAGACGGGCATGAACATCAAGCGTCTGATGGACCTCGGCTGCTATCGCGGCCTGCGTCATCGTCGCGGTCTGCCGGTTCGTGGCCAGCGCACGCATACCAATGCGCGCACCCGCAAGGGTCCGGCCAAGTCGATCGCCGGCAAGAAGAAGTAATTTGCGCGAATAGCGGGTGGCGAGTGGCGAATAGGGGGCTCCTCCCTTACTCGCCATTCGCTACTCGCCATTCGTTTTTTTTCGGTGTAGCCGCTGGCATTACGGCGGCGTTTGAGATCTTCAGAAAGGTTAGAGATGGCAAAGGAAGCCGGACGTATCCGTCGTCGCGAACGCAAGAACATTGCATCGGGCATCGCGCACGTGAATTCGTCGTTCAACAACACGACCATCACCATCACCGACGCGCAGGGTAATACGATTGCCTGGTCGTCGGCAGGCACGATGGGCTTCAAGGGCTCGCGCAAGTCGACGCCGTATGCAGCGCAGGTTGCTGCTGAAGACGTGTCGAAGAAGGCGCAGGAACATGGCATGCGCACGCTGGAAGTCGAAGTTGGCGGTCCGGGCTCGGGTCGTGAATCGGCTCTCCGCGCTCTGCAGGCCGCGGGCTTCACCGTCACCTCGATCCGCGACGTGACCTCGATCCCGCACAATGGTTGCCGCCCGCGCAAGCGTCGGCGCGTTTAATAATTTTAATCGCGGGTGGCTCGGCTGCCCGCGATTGCTTTTGCGATGCGACTTACGCGGACTGATCCGCGATCTCCAACGCCAGTGAGTTTGATGGCATGGGTGACACAGTGACGATCCAGAAAAATTGGCAAGAACTTATCCGGCCGAACAAGCTGCAGGTAACCCCTGGCAGCGATCCAACACGTTTTGCGACCCTGGTTGCCGAACCGCTCGAGCGCGGTTTCGGTCAAACCCTCGGTAACGCACTCCGCCGCATCCTGCTATCCTCGCTGCAGGGCGCTGCCGTGCAGGCGCTGCACATCGACGGCGTGCTGCATGAATTCTCCTCGATTGCCGGCGTGCGTGAAGACGTCACCGACATCGTGCTGAACGTGAAGGACATCTCGATCAAGATGCTGGGCGAAGGCCCGAAGCGCATGGTCGTGAAGAAGCAGGGCCCGGGCGTCGTAACCGCCGGCGACATCCAGACTGTCGGCGACGTGACCGTTCTGAATCCTGAGCTGCAGATCTGCACTCTCGACGAGGGCGCGGAGATCCGCATGGAGTTCACCGTTGCCGGCGGCAAGGGCTATGTGGCTGCCGAGCACAACCGTCCGGAAGACGCGCCGATCGGCCTGATCCCGATCGACAGCCTGTACTCGCCGGTTCGCAAGGTGTCGTACAAGGTCGAGAACACCCGTGAGGGCCAGATTCTCGATTACGACAAGCTGACGATGACCATCGAGACCAACGGCGCGCTGACGCCGGATGACGCGGTGGCTTATGCCGCGCGCATCCTGCAGGACCAGCTCAACGTGTTCGTGAACTTCGAAGAGCCCCGCAAGGAAGTTGCTCAGGAGGTCATCCCGGATCTCGCTTTCAACCCGGCTTTCCTCAAGAAGGTCGACGAACTCGAGCTCTCGGTGCGTTCGGCAAACTGCCTGAAGAACGACAACATCGTTTACATCGGCGACCTCGTTCAGAAGTCGGAAGCAGAAATGCTCCGCACTCCGAACTTCGGCCGCAAGTCGCTGAACGAAATCAAGGAAGTGCTCGCCCAGATGGGTCTGCATCTCGGCATGGAAGTGCCCGGTTGGCCGCCGGAGAATATCGACGAGTTGGCCAAGCGCTTCGAAGACCACTACTGAGGGCGAATAGGGAATGGCGAGTGGCGAACAGGATATATCCATTCGCTACTCGCTACTCACCATTCGCGCTTTGGGCGAACGCAGGCAGCCCACCTGCAACATGATGTCCGACGAACCGTCGCGGCAAACTGAGATATAAGGAATATTCCAATGCGTCACGGCAAGGTTCATCGCAAGCTCAACCGCACCGCAGAACATCGCAAGGCGATGTTCGCCAACATGTGCGCGTCGCTGATCAAGCACGAGCAGATCATCACCACGCTTCCGAAGGCCAAGGAGCTCCGCCCGATCGTGGAGAAGCTTGTCACCCTCGGCAAGAAGGGCGGCCTCCACATGCGTCGCCAGGCGATCAGCGAGATGAAGGATCAGGATCAGGTCCGCAAGCTGTTCGACGTGCTGGCCAAGCGCTATGCCGACCGTCAGGGCGGCTATACCCGCATCATCAAGGCCGGCTTCCGCTACGGCGACAACGCCCCGATGGCGTTGATCGAATTCGTCGATCGCGACGAAGATGCCAAGGGCAAGGATTCGGGCCCGGTGCAGGGCGGCGCGTCCGAAGCGGCGTAAGCTGTATTCATCAGACTTTCGGAAAAGCGGCGCCTTGTGCGCCGCTTTTTTCGTTTGCGGTCAACCGCGCGTGACCTGCGTTGCGGATGGTGTCGTTCGTTCCGATATCAGCTCCATCATTCAATGGGAGCACGCATATGAAGATCGATCTGACGGGCAAGACGGCACTCGTGACGGGCTCGACCGCTGGCATTGGCCATGCCATTGCCAGGGGCCTGGCCGCCACTGGTGCTCAGGTTGTTGTGAATGGCCGCAACCAGGGCAAGGTGGACGCGGCGATCGCTGCGATCACCAAGGCCGTACCCGGGGCCAAGGTGAAAGGCGTCGCTGCCGACGTATCGACAGCGGAGGGCTGCAACGCACTGGTGTCGGCGCTCCCCGAGGTCGATATCCTCATCAACAATGCCGGCATCTTCGAGCCCAAGGGCTTCTTCGATATTCCCGACGAAGACTGGACGCGCTTCTTCGAGGTCAACGTCATGTCGGGCATCCGTCTGTCGCGCGCCTACATGCAGGGCATGCTGAAGCGCAACTGGGGCCGCATCGTTTTCATCTCGTCGGAATCCGGACTGAACATTCCGGGCGAGATGATCCACTACGGGATGACGAAGACAGCGCAGCTCGCGATCTCGCGCGGCCTCGCGGAGCTCACCAAGGGCACGGCTGTGACGGTCAATTCCGTGCTGCCCGGACCGACCATGTCGGAAGGCGTGGAGACCTTCGTCAAGGATCTCGCCAAACAGAACGGGCAATCGGTCGAAGAGGCTGCTTCCAACTTCGTCAAGCAGCACCGTTTGACGTCGCTGATCCAGCGCTTCGCCACCGTCGAGGAGATCGCCAATATGGTGGTCTATGTCTCATCAAAGGAAGCGGCGGTCACCAACGGCGCGGCACTGCGTGCCGAAGGCGGAATCGTGCAGACCATTGCGTAAGCGTACGGTCCGCAAAAGTGCAAGGCGGCGCCGAAGCGCCGCCTTTTGTTCGTCGTGGGACCGCGGGCATGCAGCCCCGAGCCGGGAGGATTAAAGGAGGGCCTTCGCTTAGAAGGCTACCTGGGTGCGCATCGCGAAGACGTCGTAGTCAGCACCGGTATTCACGTTGCTGTTGACGGCGAACTTGTCGACGGTGCCGTGGATCCAGTTGAACATGAAGCGCATGTTCTGGTTCACGTACCAGTTCACGCCGACCGTGGTGTTCTTCAACTCACCGCCGCGAATGACGCCGTCATTCAGGCTGGCGTAGCTGTAGCGCACCGCCAGTTCCCATGCACCGAGATCGCCGGTCGCGAAGTTGACCGGGCGGGCCGGGTTGATGCCGCCGAAGGCACCTGCCGATGTGCTGTACTTGTGCTGTTCGCCGGTCAGTACATAGCTGGCCTGGCCGTAGCCGCCGTTGAAGCTCAGGTCGGACAGACCGTTGCTGCGCTGGATGTTGTAGTCGAAGTATTCGCCCGATGCCATGAAGCTGCCGAACTTGACGGCGGCTTCGCCGCTCAGCACGCGGGCATTGTTCACGAAATTCATGGTGCCGGTGTTGAGCAGTGCGTTGGTGGCCGGATCGACGCGCACTTCGATACGATCGTTCATGCCCAGCGTGTTGTTGGTCGCACCGCCGGTCTGGGCGAGATACAGCGCGTCGAAGCCGACGAGGACGGTGCCGACCTCGTTGTTCATCGGGAGGCCGACAGCGCGGAAGGTGGCGCCAAGCGGCTGCGGCTGGCTGTGATTGACGTTCAGGCCTGTGGCGGGACCGGTCACATAGGCGCCGACCCAGTATTGATCGCCGAATACCTGACCACCGAACGCGGCGCGGTTGTCGCCGGCGGCGAGGCCGGTCGCGAGGACCTGCGATGCAGCGCGCTCCATGAACATGATGTTGTTCGAGCTGGTGGCTTCATCCAGCGTATAGGGCACGTCGATATAGCCGCCCTGGATCAACAGGCCCTTGACGCCCTTATAGGCGACATAGGCGTTGTTGAGGGTGACAGTGCCATCGGTGGTGCCGCCGGCATCGACGATCACGCCGTATTCCCAGTCCTTGTTGAACGTGCCGATCAGGCCGAGGCGGGCACGACGGGCGTTGATGCCGTCATTCACGCTCTGGGGGCTGGTGCCGGCGGACTTCGGCGAGAACGAATAGGCTGCGGTGTCGAGGTGCAGACGTCCGGTGACGGCAATGCAGTTCATGCCATCCGCTGTGCAGAAGGTCGGGCGGTTGCCCGGCATCGTCAGGTTCGCGTCGAGGAACGGCACTGCCTTCTTATGCATGGCGGCGTTGGCATTCGCGAAATTCTGCTTGACCGATTCCGTCTGCTTTTGCGTGGTGTTCGCTTGCTTCTGAACGTTATCGAGCTTCTTTTCCAGCGCACGGAGCTGCGCCTTCAGCACTGCGATCTCGTCATTGGATGACTGCGCATGCGCCGGGCCGGCGGCCAGCGCGCCGATCACGCCGATCGTGCCCAAGATTTTGTGTGTCGTGAAAGACATAGAGTACCCCTGTAGAAGACAAAATCGTATACGCCCCGCGAATCGCTTCGCAGGTGATGACGCGTATGGATCTGTGTTTTGTGATCCTGTGAGAGAGAACGTCCGAAGCCGTTCCCACGTTTACAAGCGAGCTACCGTTGAGCTCGGGCGCAACCTAGGCAAGGTTTGCGACAGTTTTGTAAAACCCGCATAGCGTTGCGGTGAATGACACTGCGGTGTCGCTTTTCGATCACATGCGTTTTAGGTAATTAGCTATTTAAGTTAGCTATTTATGCGAACAGAGCGCATCCGTGGATGCGCTCTGTTGTCGTGGGTGTCTTCAGAAAAGGATTTCGAGGCGGCAGTTCGTGATCACCAGCCTTCGAGCACGATTTTACCGTGCGATTTTCCGGACTCAAGCAACGCATGCGCGCGCTTGAGATTCGCTGCATTGATGGTGCCGAAGGTCTTGTCGAGCGTGGTGCGCAGCACGCCCTTGTCGATGAGGTCCGCGACGTCGTTGAGGAGGTAATGCTGCGCGATCATGTCGGGCGTCTGAAATGACGATCGCGTGAACATGGATTCCCAATGCACCGATACGGCCTTGCCCTTGAACGCGGACATGTTGAATTCCACGGGATCGTCGATCAGCCCGAGCTTGCCCTGCGGCGCGATCAGGTCAGCAAGCGTCTTGTAATGCTGTTCAGTGCCAATGAGGCTTGCGATCAATGCGACCGGCGGCAGCTTCAACCCGTCGATCTGCTGCTTCAGCGGCTTGCTGTGATCGATCACCGCATGCGCGCCGAGATCCTGGCACCACTTGATGGTCTCGGGCCGCGATGCCGTTGCCACAACCGTGAGGCCGGTGAGGCGGCGCGCGAGCTGGATGAGGATGGAGCCGACACCGCCGGCACCGCCCATGATGAGCAACGTGCGCGGGTCGTGGCTCTTGCCGGGCGCGACGCCGAGCCGATCGAAAAGCAGCTCCCAGGCGGTGATCGCGGTGAGCGGCAACGCTGCAGACTGCGCGAAGGAGAGCGAGGAGGGCATGCGGCCGACAATGCGCTCATCGACCAGATGGAACTCTGCATTGGTGCCCTGGCGCTGGATCGAGCCGGCATAGAACACCTCGTCGCCCGGCTTGAACATCGTGACGTCGGGACCGACAGCATCGACGACACCGGCAGCATCATAGCCGAGGATCTTGGTCTCGCCGGCCGTCGGCGCTGCGCGCTTGCGTACCTTGAAATCGACGGGATTGGCCGAGATGGCCTTTACCGCCACGCGGATGTCACGGCCGGTCGGTTCGGGTTTCGGAGCCTCGAAATCGACCAGCGCGTCAGCCGCGTCAATCGGGAGGGATTTGGTGTAGCCGACTGCCTTCATTGGGTGCGCTCCATAGCTCTTGGCGGGAATGTCCCGAAGAGGTGTCCCGAGGCGGCAATAATTGCAAGTACTGTCATTTCAGGGATATAGTCACCGAATGGATACTATTGGGCATTTGCGATGAAACGACGCGATTTCGGCAATGGGCCGGGCTGCCCGGTCGAGGTGACGCTCGATCTGATCGACGGCAAATGGAAGGGCGTGATCCTGTATCATCTGCAGGAGGGCAGGCTGCGTTTCGGCGAGCTGCGCAAGCTGATGCCGCGGATCACCCAGCGCATGCTGACCAAGCAGCTGCGCGCACTCGAGGTGGACGGGCTGATCGTCCGGACGGTCTATGCCGAGGTCCCGCCGCGCGTCGAATATGCGTTGTCTGAAACCGGGCTTGGATTGCGCCCGGTAATCGATGCACTCAAGAAGTGGGGCGACGCGCACAAAATGCGCCAGAAGCCGGAAGCTGCAGTATCGCGCAAGGAGACAGGAGCGGCAGGTCAGGCCGCTCCCACTGTTGTCACAAGCTAAGCGGTTCAGAAGGCGATCTGCGTCCGCATCCCATACGTATCGTAGTGCGCACCGATATTCGCTCCGGCGGCGTTGCTCTTGGCGACGCTGCCGTGCACCCAGTTGAACATGAAGCGAATGTTCGAATTGACGTACCAGTTGACGCCCAGTGTCGTGTTCTTCAATTCGCCGCCGAGGACGTTCAGGTCATTAAGCGTCATCTGGCTGTAGCGTCCGGCGATTTCCCAGGCGCCCCAGCCACCGCCCTCGTAGCTTGCGGGATTCTTCGGATTGATCCCGCCATAGGAGCCGGTCACTGGATTGTATTTGCGGCTCTCGCCGGTGACGACGTAGCTCGCCTGCGCGTAACCGCCGTTGAAATGCAGATCGGGCAGACCGTTGAGCTGGTTGACCCTGTAATCGAAATATTCGCCTTGCGCATAGAAGCTGCCGATCTGTCCGGCGGCTTCACCGCTGAATACCTGCACACCCTTGACGTTGGTGAGGAATGGATTGGCGTTGAGCAATGCGTTGGTGCCAGGATCAATCCGGAATTCGATCCGGTCGCTAAATGACGACAGCGTGTTGGTCCCGTTGACGCCGCCCGTGTCGAACAGGAACTGGGCGTCGGCGCCCAGAAGGAGCGAGCCGTTCTGATTGTTGATCGGTACGACCACGCCGCGTGCTGTCGCGCCGTATTGCGGGCGATTGCTGTGATTGGCGCCGGCAGTGGGACCCGTGGCGTAGGCGCCGAGCCACCACCAGTCGCTGTTGGTGCGCATGCCGAATGCCGAGCGCGCATCGCCCGACGCGATATTGGTCGCGACCGTTTGAGACGAAGCGCGTTCCATGAACATGATATTGTTGGAGCTCGTCGCTTCATCGAGCGTGTAGGGGACGTCGAGATAGCCGCCTTCGATATAGAGGTTCTTGATCCCCTTGTAGGTCAGGAAGGCATTCTCGAGTGAGCTCGTCGATGGGCCGTCCTGCGATCCGCCCATATCGAAAATGAGGTTGTAGTCCCAGTCTCCCGCAAACGTGCCGACCACGCCGATGCGGGCACGACGGGCATTCACCCCGTTCTGTGCAGTTTGCGGCGCGGTAAGCGCTGTGTTGGGGCGATAGTCGTAACCGCCGGCGTCGAAGTGCAGGCGGGAGGTGATGGCGACGCAGTTCAGGTTGTCGTCAGTGCAGATCGTCGGCCGGTTGCCCGGCATTTTGACGTAAGCCCCGATTGTATGGAGCAATGGTCCTTTTGTCGGATATGCGGCGCTAGCCTTGACGACGCTGACATTGGCATCGGCCTTTGCGTTCGCATTGGCGGCTGCTGTGGTATTTGCGGATGTCTGTTTCTGCAGTCGGTCGAGCTTCTGTTCCATCAGCCGGAGCTGTCGTTTGAGAAGCGCGATTTCCGCATCCGCACCTGTGGTTTCGGCTTGCGCCTGATTGGCGGCGAGCAGTCCAACGAGGCCGGCTGCGGCCCCCCATTTCGCGATCGACATGGTGTGACCCCTAGGTTGTGCAACTTTCCCAGCCTCGCGCAAACATCGTCCCTGCGAAAGTCGATTTTGTTGCTTGTGCACCGGTGTGGTTGTTCCGAGGGGGGGCGAATCGCAGGGCCAAATCGCAATCATTTGGGCTTTAGGATGTTGATCATATAGTTTCAAAAAGCGGCGAGCAGCCTCACGTTGGCAGTTCGGCATGTCCGTATAAGCCCGATGGAAGAGGCCCGGCGCGCAGCCGAATTCCTTCCGGTGCCCTTCTATTGCCCAGCTGAACGGCCTATATTCCCGGCGATTTCCTTGAGAGGCCCTGATGTTCCCTTATTTTCGCGCTGCTGCGACTGCCACTTTGTGCGCCATTGTCCTGTCGTCCGCACCCGCGCCGGCCGTCGCGCAAGATCGCCGGGTCCCGACTTCGCCCACGGAAATGAAACTGTCCTATGCGCCGATCGTGCAGCGGGTGCAGCCGGCGGTGGTGAATGTCTACGCGGCCAAGACAGTGCAGAACCGCAATCCGTTGCTGGACGATCCGATCTTCCGCCGCTTCTTCGGCGGGCAGGGCATGCAGCCGGAGCAGATGCAGCGTTCGCTCGGTTCCGGCGTGATGGTCGATGCGTCGGGCCTGGTCGTCACCAACAACCACGTCATCGAAGGGGCCGATCAGGTCAAGATCTCGCTGGCGGACAAACGCGAATTCGAAGCCGAGATTGTGCTGAAGGATAGCCGCACCGATTTGGCCGTGCTGCGCATCAAGGACACCAAAGAGAAGTTTCCGACGCTGGATTTCTCCAATTCCGACGACTTGCTGGTTGGCGATGTCGTGCTGGCCATCGGCAATCCGTTCGGTGTCGGTCAGACGGTGACACACGGCATCATCTCGGCGCTGGCACGCACGCAGGTCGGCATCACCGACTATCAGTTCTTCATCCAGACCGATGCTGCGATCAATCCCGGCAATTCCGGCGGTGCGCTGGTCGATATGACCGGCAAGCTGGTCGGTGTGAATACTGCGATCTTCTCGCGTTCCGGCGGCTCGCAGGGCATCGGCTTTGCGATCCCGGCCAACATGGTTCGCGTCGTCGTGGCCTCCGCCAAATCAGGCGGCAAGGCCGTGAAGCGTCCGTGGCTCGGCGCGCGGCTGCAGAACATCACGCCTGAGATCGCCGAGACGCTCGGCCTGAAGGCGCCGTCCGGCGCTCTGGTCGTCAATGTGACGCCGAACAGCCCGGCGGCGAAGGCCGGCCTCAAGGTCTCCGACCTGGTAACGGCGATCGATGGCCAGACCGTCGAGGATCCGAACGCGTTCGAATATCGCTTCGCGACGCGGCCGCTCGGCGGCACCGCGCAACTCGACGCACAGCGTGGCGGCAAGCCGGTGAAGCTGACCGTTGCGCTTGAGGCGGCGCCCGACACAGGCCGTGACGAGATCACACTGACGGCGCGTTCGCCATTCCAGGGCGCGAAGGTCGCCAATATCTCCCCGGCAGTCGCCGATGAACTGCGGCTGGATTCCGGCACTGAAGGCGTCGTCATTACCGAACTCGCCGATACGGCAACAGCGGCTAGCGTCGGCTTCCAGAAGGGCGATCTCATCGTCGCAGTCAACGGCATCAAGATCGGCAAGACCAGCGATCTCGATAAAGTCACGCGCGACGGCGCGCGGCTGTGGCGCATCGTCGTGGTGCGCGGCGGCCAGCAGATCAACGTTACACTCGGCGGATGAGCCCGAAACAACCCACGCCTTCTGCAAACCTGTTTGCCGCAGCCGGGCTGGAGCAGGACGCGCCGCGTCCGCTCCCGGAACGGTTGCGGCCGCGTGTGCTGTCCGATGTGGTCGGGCAGGATCACATCCTCGGGCCCGACGGTGCGCTGACGCGCATGCTGGAAACCCGTACATTGGGCTCCCTGGTGTTCTGGGGACCGCCCGGTACCGGCAAGACCACGGTGGCGCGCTTGCTCGCCGATGCCACCGAATTACAATTCGAGCAGATTTCTGCGGTGTTCTCCGGCGTCGCCGATCTCAAGAAAGTATTCGAAGCCGCACGCGCCCGCCGCGAGATGGGCAAAGGCACGCTGTTGTTCGTCGACGAGGTGCATCGCTTCAACAAGGCGCAGCAGGATTCGTTCTTGCCAGTGATGGAAGACGGCACCGTGGTGCTCGTTGGCGCCACGACCGAGAACCCATCCTTCGAGCTCAACGCCGCTCTGCTGTCGCGTTCGCGCGTGCTGGTATTTCAATCGCTGGATGCGGCGGCGATCGAGAAGCTGTTTGCAAACGCGGAGAAGATCGAAGGCCGGCCGCTGCCGCTCGATGCCGAGGCGCGCGCCGTACTGGTGCGCATGGCCGATGGCGATGGGCGCGCCGCGCTGACGCTGGTCGAGGAAGTCTGGCGCGCCGCACGGACCAATGAAGTGTTCAACGCGGCGCAATTGCAGGACATCCTGCAACGCCGCGCGCCGATCTACGACAAGTCGGCCGATGGTCACTACAATCTGATCTCGGCGCTGCACAAGTCGGTACGCGGCAGCGATCCCGACGCCGCGCTGTATTACCTGTGCCGGATGCTCGATGCCGGCGAGGATCCTCTGTTTCTGGCGCGCCGCGTGGTGCGAATGGCGGTAGAAGACATCGGCCTTGCCGATCCGCAGGCGCTGGTGATCTGCAATGCCGCCAAGGATGCCTATGATTTCCTCGGCCATCCCGAAGGTGAACTCGCCATCGCGCAGGCCGTGATCTACATCGCCACCGCGCCGAAATCGAATGCCGCCTATACGGCCTACAAGGCCGCGATGCGGGCCGCGAAAGAGGGCGGCTCGCTGCTGCCACCGAAGCACATCCTGAACTCGCCGACCAAGCTGATGAAGTCCGAAGGCTATGGCGAGGGATACCAATATGACCACGACACGCCAGAAGGTTTCTCCGGGCAAGACTATTTCCCGGAAGCCTTGGGGCGGCAGACCTTCTATGATCCGCCGGAACGCGGGTTCGAGCGCGAGATTCGCAAGCGGCTGGATTACTGGACCAGACTGAGGAACGAGAGACAATCATGAGCCGTCGCGACAAGAAGCCTCTCGCCAAGCGTGGTCCCGGTGGTGAGCGCAGCAAGGCGCCGCGAGGCAAGGGCGCCGCACCGAAACGCGCTGCCTCCAAGGCCGCCCCCTCGAAGGGCGAGCGGCCGTCATTCGGCAAGGCTGGCCGCGTGAGCAGTGATCGCCCGATGAGCGCGCGTCCGCCGCGTGCGCGCGCAGGTGAACATTCCGAGTGGTCCGAGCGGCCGGAGCGGTCCGAACGCCCTCAGCGTGCCGAACGAGCCGAGCGCTTCGATGCGCCGCAGCGGTCCGAGCGACCAGGCAGCAAGCGTCCACCAAGCTCACGTCCTGCCAGTTCGCGTCCGGGCGGCAAGCCCGCGCCGCGCTATGGCAACGCGCCGCTGCGTGAGCCGCGGATGCCCGCGCCCTATCTCGATGAAGAGCCGGCAAAGCCGGAAGTTGCGCCAGCGCCGTTGCCCACCGCCGTGCAGAACGTCATCGTCACGCCGGACGAGAACGGCATGCGCGTCGATCGCTTTCTCGAAGCGCATTTCCCCGGCCTGTCATTTTCCCATATCCAGCGCATCGTCCGTAAGGGCGAGCTGCGCGTGAACGGCAAGCGCGCCGACAGCAAGGATCGGCTGGAAGAGGGACAGACCGTCCGCATTCCGCCCCTGAAGCTCGATGCGCCCAAGGTCGTCGGTGAACTCTCGGAGGCTGCCAACAAGACTCTGCAGGCGCTCAAGGAGATGACGATCTACGAGGACGCCGACGTCATGGTGTTGAACAAGCCTGCCGGTCTTGCGGTGCAGGGCGGTTCAGGCATGACGCGTCACGTCGACATGATGCTGGAAGTGATGCGCGACGCCAAGGGACAGAAGCCGCGCCTGGTGCACCGTCTCGACCGTGAAACGTCGGGCTGCCTGTTGATCGCCAAAACGCGCTTCGCCGCCACCAAACTCACCGGCGCGTTCCGCGAACGCTCTGCGCGAAAAATCTACTGGGCTCTGGTTGCCGGCGTGCCGAAGCCGAAGCAGGGCCGCATCTCGACCTATCTGGCCAAGGAAGAGAACGAGGAAGACACCATCATGCGCGTCGCCAAGCATGGCGACGAAGGCGCAAGCCACGCGGTGACGTATTACGCAGTGGTGGAAACCTCGGCGCAGAAACTCGCCTGGGTCTCGCTGAAGCCGGTGACAGGACGTACGCATCAGTTGCGCGCGCATATGGCGCATATCGGCCACGCCATCGTCGGCGACCCGAAATATTTCAACATCGAGAACTGGCAGTTGCCGGGCGGCATCCAGAAGCGCCTGCACCTGCTGGCGCGCCGCATCGTGATCCCGCATCCGCGTGGCGGCGTGATCGATGCGACGGCGCCGCTGCCGCCGCATATGCTGCAATCGTGGAACTTGCTCGGTCTCGAACACGACCGGTTCGATCCGATCGAGAACGCACCGGAAGAGTAGGGCGTTGTCGGGCTCCGACAACATCCCGTGCGCGACGTCGGCAACCGCCGAGGCGCCCGATTTCGACGCCGCGTTTCGCGCGCGTCTGCATGATCTGTTTGTGTGGCGTCGCGATATCAGGCGCTTCAAGTCCGATCCACTGCCTGCGGGCTTTCTCGATCGCCTGCTCGATACTGCGTGCCTCGCGCCTTCGGTGGGCCTGAGCCAGCCATGGCGCTTCGTCATCGTCGATGATGCGTCGCGCCGTCAGGCGGTGCTGGAGAATTTCAGCGCCTGCAATGCCGAGGCATTAAGCGCCTATACCGGCGATCTCGCGCAGAACTATGCGACGCTCAAGCTCGCCGGCCTGCGCGAAGCGCCATGCCACCTCGCGGTATTTGCAGACCACGCGACGGAGGTCGGCCATGGCCTCGGCCGCCGCACCATGCCGGAGATGGCGGATTATTCGGTGGTGACGGCGATTGCGACCATGTGGCTCGCCGCGCGCGCCGAAGGCATCGGCATGGGCTGGGTCTCGATCCTCGACCCTGCCGCGATCGCAGTGACCCTCGATATACCTCGTGACTGGCGGTTGATCGGCTATTTCTGCATCGGTTATCCGGAGATCGACGACGATCGGCCGGAACTCGAGCGCGCCGGATGGGAGCGCCGTCATTCGGCGGCGGATCACATTGTCCGGCGCTGATACTTGATGTGGTGCGGGATCGTGACAACATGAGACCGATGAGACATCGCTCCATGCCATTCGCTGTGTTGGTCGCCGTTGTTGCGGCGCTTTCTGCTGCGCCTGTATTCGCACAGGTTATCGGAGTGCCTGGCAACCCGGCGCTGATCACGCCGTTGCCGCCTGCACCGCCGCCGCCGCGGATCGAGGTACCTGTCGTGCCGCAACTGGGCGATCTGCCACGACAACAGAATGTGCCGCAGGCGCGGCGCTCCTTCAGTGATCGCATCACCGACTGTCTCCAGGACGGAGCCGCAGCGGGACTCACCCCGAGTGATCGTGCGACCTATTCGCGGGCTTGCGCCAATCGCTGACACGGGCGATTTGATCTCGCGTGGCGCCCGTCTGTCGCGTAAATTGACGGCTGGCGAACAGGGATTGAGATCATCGATGCGTGAATTGTTTGACGAAGTGTACGGCCAGTCGCAGCTCGATCCGCAAGAGGCGGTGCGACGGTCGACGCGTGGTCCGCAGCGCAAGCGGTTCTACAAGACCGTCGGCTTCAGCGAAACACCGGACGGCTATGCCATCATGCTCGACGACAAGACCGTACGCACGCCGTCGCGCCATCCGCTGGTCGTTCCTGCGCGCGCCATTGCCGAGGTCATGGTTGCGGAATGGGATGCACAGCAGGATGTCATTGATCCAACGAGCATGCCGGTGACGCGCTTGGCCAACAGCGTGATCGATGCGATCCGCGATGAGGCACAGACCCAGGCGGTGGCTGACGATATCACCAAATACTTCAGCACCGATCTGCTATTCTATCGCGCGGGCTATCCCGAGGCGCTTATCGCGCGCGAGGCTGCGGCATGGGACCCTGTCTTGTTCTGGGCTGCCGATGATCTTGGCGCGCATTTTATCCTGGCTGAGGGCATCGTGCATGTCAGCCAGCCCGAACAGGCCATCGCATCTGCCCGTGCGGCGCTGCCGAGCGATCCATGGGCAATCGCCGCGCTGCATCTGGTGACGACCATCACCGGCTCGGCGCTGCTCGCGCTGGCGCTGCTCCATGGCCAGCTCAATGCTGATCAGGTCTGGACCGCTGCCTTTGTCGACGAGGACTGGAATATCGAGAAGTGGGGCCTCGACGAGGAAGTCGCGGCGCGGCGTGCGGCGCGGCAGGTGGACTTCAAGGCCGCCGTGCTGGTGCTGAAGGCGGTCGTTCCGTCAGCAGGTTAATTGGAAGTTAACGACCGTTAACTAGCGTAGCGGCACCATTATCCGGTGCCGCTCACCATGCCGATTGCCGTCAATTCGATCTTACCGGTTGTCTCCGCGCAGGGCGTGGCGAGCGAAGTCGCGTTTCAGCCCGGCAGCGTGATTGCCGGCCGGGTGCTGTCGGTCTCGCCGGACAATCAGGTCCGTATCGCCATCGGGCACAGCACGATCGACGTGCAGTCGCAGGTGCCGTTGCAGGCCGGGCAGGTGCTGCAATTCGCAGTGTCGAAGACGGACAATGGCAATGTCCAGCTTGCCATCGTCACACCGCAGAATACAGGTGCGGGGCAGGCGGGCGGTACGTCCTCCGGCGACGTGACCCTCGCGCCAGACCTGCCGATCAATCTCGCCAATGCCATCGCGACCTCCAAGATCCAGCTGACATCGCTGGAAGCACAGGCGGTCTCCACCGCCACGCAAAGTGCCGTGACGCAGCAGGCGAGCCTGGCGACGCTGTTTGCCAATCTCGGTGTCGCCACTTCGTTGAAGGGCCTGCCGCAGCAGTTGCAGCAGGCGGTTGCGCAGGTCTTGGCGCAGCGTCCGCCGCTTGACGCCCAGCTCACCGGCGAGGAAGTCAAATCGGCATTCCAGAATTCCGGTCTGTTTCTGGAGGCGTCGCTGGCCAAGGGATCGCTGCCGCAAGGCGGGCTGCCCGACATGAAAGCGGCATTGATCGTGTTGCGTCAGGCGTTGGCCACGACGCTCGCCACCGCGAGTCCAATTCAGAGCCCGACGCCAGCACCGGCGAATGCAGCGACACCGGTGGCTACGCCGGAGCAGCCAGCATTGGCATTGGCAAATGCGCTCCCCAATGCCGCGGCGCAGATCACGACACAGCAGGCGCAAGTCGCTGCAGCGACAGTGGTCATGCTGCCTAAGGCGAACATCAAGAACGATCCGCTGCAGCAGGCTGGACTTCTCGCCTCAGACGAGCACGTGCTCGATGTCCCGGCTCAGACCGCACAGGCGGTGGCAAAACCCGCCGAAGCGGCTGTACGCCTGGTGACCAACGGCGCAGCCCTTAATCTGCTTCGTGAAGCGCTGCAGGCGGCGCCTAAGGGCATGGGCAGCGCGGCATCGCTGGTGTTCGACGACAGTATGATGATGGATCTGTTGCCCGCTGCGAAGGCGCCAGCGGGCCAGCAGGGTACTGAGACGAACGTCGCACGCAATACCTTGCCGCCACCGCCGTTGCGCGGTGGGCTGCCGACGGCGCAGCCCATGGCTCTGCCGACGCTCCCGGCAAATGCGCCGCTGGATGCGGCTGTGCATCATCTCCTTGCGGATACCGATGCCGCGCTGGCGCGCCAGACACTGTTGCAGGTGGCATCGCTGCCTGATCGGGCGGATGGCCTTGCCGCGCCGCGGCTCGATCAGGCATCGCCGCGCTGGAGTTTCGAAATTCCGTTTGCGGTGCCGGCTGGCACAGCCATGGCACAGTTCGAGATTTCGCGTGACGGTGGCACTGGCAGTGGGGCTGAAGCGGCCAAGCAGGTCTGGCGTGCGCGCTTCTCGCTCGATGTCGAGCCCGCCGGCCCGGTGCATGCGCTGGTCTCGCTGACCGGCGACAAGACGTCGGTGCGGATGTGGGCCGAGCGTCCTGCCACGGCACTGCAGTTGCAGGCCAGTACCGCGCAACTCAATCAGGCGCTGATCCGTGCCAATCTGCAGCCGGGCGCCATCGTTGTGCGCGAGGGTGCACCGGTGCAGCCCGCGCCCGCGTCGGCGGGGCATTTCCTGGATCGTGCGCTATGATCGTGCAGCCCAAAAGATCGCTCGCCGTAGCACTGCATTACGACAAGACCGGCGCACCTGTTGTCACCGCGAAAGGCAAGGGCGCGATCGGTGAGAAGATCATCGAGGTCGCCAAGGCCCACGACATTCCGATCGAGGAAAACGAAGTGCTGGCCGGAGCGCTCTCCAATGTCGAACTCGGCGACGAGATTCCGGCCGAACTCTACAAGGCCGTTGCCGAAGTGCTCGTCTTCGTGCTGCGGCTGTCGGGCCGCGCGCACTAGCTGCATCACTCGGCTGCGAAACATATCGGATCGTTGAGTTGTTCTGCGCCGGCCTTTCGAGGCTGGTGATCTCGCATCCGCCAGCTATCAACCCTCAGTGCGGCCGGTGGTAGATTTGTTGCTGCGCATTTCCTATCGTGTACAAGCTGATTCTTGCCAAGCTCGCGCTTTGTGCAACGATGAAAATTGAACAGGCGCATGCTCGCCTACGCTGTTGGAATGGGGGATCATGTGCGCGAGATGCTAAATCCGAACGCTCCGCATCATCTGCCTGGCTTCATCACTGCTCCCGGCGAGACTGACACGCTCATGGTTGTGATCGGAATCGTTCTGATCGGCTCCATCTTGATGGTCGGCAATCTGTATCTGCGCCTGCACAGCATGCCGGAGCGCATGGCGCACAAGTCGCAGAAGCTGCAGTTTGAAATCGTGGCCGTGTTGGGTTTGATCGCATTGTTCACCCACAACCATCTATTCTGGATAATCGGGCTGTTGCTGGCGATGATTGATCTGCCGGATTTCAGCACGCCATTGCGCAGTATCGCAGGATCGGTGCGGAAGATTGCCGACGGCGATGCTGCCAGCGATCCCGTCGAATCTTCCAGTGAACCACCACCGCTCCTCACCGCGGTGGAAACATCGAGCCGTCCCCGCGAAGCCGGAGGGCACGGTCATGTTTGAGCTTCTCCTCTGCTCACTGCTGACGGTCTTTCCGGATTATCTCTATCGCCGCTACGCACAAGGCAAGCGCCTCGGCCGGGAGATCACGTTCTATTCGGTCTGGTTCGAACTCAGGTGGGGAATCACGGCCTGCGTGATGCTGACGGTCGCTCTGATCACCGTCATTTTCTATTTTCATCCATCGACGACAAGCGCGACCTTGTTCTATCGGACCGTGCCGATTCTTCCCGAGACCAATGGCCGGGTGGCGGAGGTGCACGTTCAGTTCAGTGCCCCGGTCAGGAAAGGCGACGTGATCTTCCGGCTCGATAACGCCAAGCAGGAAGCGTCGATGGAGACCGTGCGGCGCAAGATTGCCGAAATCGATGCAGCCATGCTGGCGGCGCAGGCCGATATTCTGAAGGCCGAAGGACAGGCGCAGGAAGCCAAGGGATCCTTTCAGCAAGCATCGGATGAACTCGATACCAAACGTGAGTTGCAGAAGCGCAATCCCGGGATGGTGCCGCAACGTGATATCGAGAAACTCGAGGTGCTGCTCGCAAGCCGCCAGGGAACACTCGACGCTGCCATGGCTGCGCGACAATCCGCGATGACACGTGTCACCGCGCTGTTGCCGGCGGAGAAGGCCAGCGCGCAGGCGGCACTTGCGGAGGCGCAGGTCGATCTCGACAAGACGTTCGTTCGCGCAGGCGTCGACGGACGCGTCGAGCAGTTTACGCTTCGCGTTGGCGATGTCGTCAATCCGGTCATGCGATCAGCGGGCATTCTCATTCCCGCGAATGCGGGCCGCGCGCTCTCGGCAGGGTTTGGGCAGATTGAAGCGCAGGTGATGAAAGTGGGCATGGTTGCCGAGGCGATCTGTATTTCGAGGCCATGGACCGTCATCCCGATGGTGGTGACCGGCGTACAGGACTATATCGCGGCCGGTCAGTTCCGTGGCGGCGACCAGTTGGTGGAAGCGCAGCAAGTCCGCGCGCCGGGCACCATCCTCACATTCCTGGAGCCGATCTATCCAGGTGGCCTTGACGGCGTGACACCTGGCAGCAGCTGTATCGTCAACGCCTATACAAGCAATCATGACGCCATCGCCGCGAAGGGAATCGGCACTTTCAAGTGGCTGGCGCTGCATGTTGTCGACGCCGTCGGGCTCGTCCACGCAATGTTGCTGCGTATCCAGGCGTTGTTGCTTCCAGTCAAGACACTGGTGATGGGTGGCCACTGAGCTCAGCATGTCCTGTCATGCTGCTGGCGAGGGCGGAGGAGAGCACGCCGCCCGGCAAGGAGGCGCCGTTCAAGCCGGGCGAGCCGTGAGGTCGTGTATCAGGCAGCCTTGATCGGGTTGCCCGTGGTGGGGTTTTCCACGGCGGCCGTGTTGGTGGCCGATGTGGTCGCATCCTTGCCGATGCGGCCGAGATGGGTGAAGCGGAAACCGGCATCATATTTCAGCCCATAGCCGAGCGCGCGATCGAAGCCGATATGGGCAAACCAGACCAGGGAGATCGAACCCGCGATCGGCTCGGCGGTGGCGATACCGGCGAGAGCGAGCAGCAGTGGCGCGATGGTCGCATGCATCAGATTATAGACGCCTGCGCCGATCCGCGGGCCCGCCAGATAGGCCAGCATGCTGAGGTCCGGGACAAAGAAAAACAGCGCATAGACCTGCCAGGGTCCGCCCGAGATCCAGTAAAACAGCGTCATCCCGATAAAGAGCGCCGCGCCTTCCCAGCGCAGCAGGTCGCGTACGCCACCCGTGGCTGCACCACTGTTCTCATTGATCACGATATTGGCCATCCTGCGCCTCCCTTGTCTGACCCCGATATAGGCAGGATCGCCGCCGGCGCCATGCGATTTTGGGGGATTCAACCCTTCCCGATGGGCGTTTCCACCGCCGAAAACCCCATGCTAGAACCTCGCCCAAACCCTGCGGCCCAGGTGGCCGACGAGCAGGCGATAACACGTGACATTGACGGGCTGGAGCACATGAAAGACATCCTGGACACCCTCGAAGCGCGCCGTGCCGGCGCCAAGCTCGGCGGCGGCGAGGCGCGCATCGAGGCGCAGCACAAACGCGGCAAGCTGACCGCCCGCGAGCGCATCGAGCTGCTGCTCGACAAGGGGTCTTTCGAGGAATTCGACATGTTCGTCGAACACCGCTCCGTGGAATTTGGCATGGACAAGTCCAAGATTCCCGGCGACGGCGTCGTCACCGGCTGGGGCACCGTGAACGGCCGCAAGACCTTCGTCTTCGCCAAGGACTTTACCGTGTTCGGTGGCTCGCTGTCCGAGACCCATGCGCTCAAGATCACCAAGCTGCAGGATATGGCGATGAAGGCGCGGGCGCCGATCATCGGCCTCTATGACGCCGGAGGCGCGCGCATCCAGGAGGGCGTCGCGGCGCTCGCCGGTTACTCCTATGTGTTCCGCCGTAACGTGCAGGCCTCGGGCGTGATCCCGCAGATCTCCGTCATCATGGGCCCGTGCGCTGGCGGCGACGTCTATTCGCCGGCCATGACCGACTTCATCTTCATGGTGAAGAACACCAGCTACATGTTCGTCACCGGTCCCGATGTGGTGAAGACCGTCACCAACGAAGTCGTCACTGCCGAAGAGCTCGGCGGCGCCAGCGTGCATGCGACGAAGTCCTCGATCGCCGACGGCGCCTTCGAGAACGATGTCGAGACGTTGTTGCAGATGCGCCGGCTTATCGATTTCCTGCCGGCCAACAACACCGAAGGCGTGCCGGAATGGCCGAGCTTCGACGACATCGAGCGCACCGACCTGTCGCTCGACACGCTGATCCCCGACAATCCCAACAAGCCCTATGACATGAAGGAGTTGATCCTGAAGGTCGTGGACGAGGGTGACTTCTTCGAGATCGCGGAAACCTTTGCCAAGAACATCGTCACGGGTTTCGGCCGCATCGCCGGCAAGACCGTGGGCTTCGTCGCCAACCAGCCGATGGTGCTGGCCGGCGTGCTCGACAGCG